>CAZSUQ010000266.1:0-7024 GCA_964609935.1 uncultured Thermodesulfobacteriota bacterium
TTGAATCCGTGAATGTATTGAAAACCACCCTTCAGCCCCAGGTTTTCGGTGACCATCCACCGGATCCCCACCTCGAGGCCCAGCGCAAGCTGGAGGTCGGACCGTGACTCCCCGGATCCGTTGGTCTCTGTGCTGAACTTCTGCCAGTACATCCCGATCAACAGCGCCGAATAGGGCACGAACACGTCACTGAACTGGGTGAAGTTATAGGCGGGCCCGATAGCCATGAGGAAATTATGGGCACGGTCGTTGTTTCCGTCCGAGATATGGACATTGTCCATGATGTAGCTGGCCTGCAGCAGGACCTCGAAGCTGTCTACGATGAAATAGCCGATGGAGGGGGTGACCCTCAGGTTGGTGGTCTCCCGCCCGCTCCGGTTTTCGTTCTTGTAATTCAACGAGAAGGATGTGCTTCCGGCAAGCTCCAGCACACCGGCCTGAAAGCCCTTGGGCCCCTGGACCTCCTGTGCCCACACCCCTGTTCCGGTGGTGAGCAGCAGGAGGGTGCAAAGGAGCAGGGAGGGCATGAGAGAAGGCTCTTTTCGCTGTTTCCTGTTCCTCGTCATATCTTCCCGTTCTACACCGTGTTCGCTGGCATTCCTGTCAACAGGTTGCTGTCCTGCACAATCTCAACGGCCCTTGAACGAAGGGGACCGCTTCTCCATAAACGCCTGAAACGCCTCGATCAGGTCTTCGCTGGGCAACAGGGCCGCATTCTTCTGGACCACATACTCGAGTCCGGCCGCAATCCCATGATCCCTGGAAAAGTTGAGGGTCTCCTTGACCCCCTGGACCGTGATGGGGGAGAGTTGAGCCATCTCCTGGGCCATCTTCATCCCCTCTTCCAGGAGGGTTTCCCGGTCCGGAAGCACATGGGTTACGAACCCCATCTGCAAGGCCTTTGCAGCGTCAAAATCCCTTCCTGTCAGCGCCAGCTCCCTTGCATGTCCCTGGCCGACAATGGTTGCGAGCCGTTGCAGTGTGCCCAGGTCCGCCACAATGGCCATCCGCGTCTCCCGGATACCGAAAACAGTATCCGAGGAGGCCAGACGGATATCGCATGCGCAAACCACATCCACACCGCCCCCGATGCAGTGGCTATGGACGGCCGCAATGACCGGCTTGCGGCATCGCTCCAGGGCATTGATACACTCCTGCATGCCCTGAACATTCTTGCGAAAGGCATGACGTGTCCTGGCCGTGGGATCCTTCCACAGGGTTGCGGCCTCCACCAGGTCCAGGCCTGCTGTAAAGCTTTTCCCTTCTGCGGAAAGGAGCACGACCCGCACATCCTCTTCCTCGTCCGCCTTTTCGAAGACAGCCTTCAATTCATCAAAAAAGAGGAGGGTCATGCTGTTTCGTTTTTCCGGCCTGTTCATTACAACATGGGCAACGTTTCCCTTCTGTTCCCATCGGAAGCATTCCCATGATTCCATGCCGCTCTCCTTCGTTCTGGCCGCTCTTTTCAATACGATTCTGTTCTTCCAGGAAGGTTTTGCTTCATCATACAGGGCTTGAACCTAAAATCAAGTTGCACGGGAATGCTCTGTCTTTGCAGGAAGCGTGGTCTGAAAACGTTATGAGCTTTGGGGAATTTTCCGTAATGAGATATAATGAATGTTCACCCTGAAGTAAGAGAACGTGGAGAAAAAGAGCCCCTTACCCGGAAAGATCGGGCTTGTGGCGGACAGCCACAGCGACCTGAAGTCCCTCGAATCTGCGATCCAGGCCCTGCAGGACAGGGGAGCAGACTCTCTGGTTCACCTTGGGGACATTTGCGATTCCCTGCGTCTGGACCTCCTGGAGGCGTCCATCCAGTTGATCCGGAGACACGGGCTCATGGCCGTGAAGGGAAACAATGATTTTCTTCTGGAGAACCTGATCCTGGGGCAACCTCCGGAAATGGCCAGCGGCAGTGAAGACCTTCTCGCCTTTCTTCGTGAGCTTCCCATGACCATCGTGTGGGAGGATCTCTGCTTTGCCCACTCCCTCCCTTTCGACTTCCTGAGGGCCTTTTACGAGCCCATTGATGTGGGATCCATCCAGCGGGCCGAGGAGGTGTTCCGTCTCACTCCGCATCGCATCCTGTTCTGCGGACACTCCCACCAGCCTGTCCTGTTCCATTGTTCAGCAGACAAGGTATCCAGGGATCCCGTACCGGCAGGCAGGCCCGTAGAATTGAACCCGGATGACAGGTACATCCTCGTTACGGGTGCGGCAGCGGAAGGCGAGTGCGCCCTGTTCGATGCAGAAGCCTGGAGCCTGGAAAGGATCAGCATCCCTTCCTAAATCCTCAAGCTAGCCGAAGATACCCTTTTCACGCAGGGCGTTGATTTCCTCGTCTGAATAGCCCGCCTCCTGCATCACACGGTCCGTGTGTTCTCCCAGTGCCGGGCCCGTGCAGCGGACCTCGGGGGGCGTTCGGGAGAATTTGAAGGGGGTGTTGATCTGCTTCTGGGTGGTGTCGTCCGGCTTCTTCACCTCCACCACCATGTTTCTCGCTTCGGTCTGGGGGTGCCGCGTCATCTCGGATATCGTCAACACCGGCTCTACACAAGCATCCAGCCCCTTGAAGATCTCCACCCACTCGGCAAGCGTTTTGCTGGCAAAGAGCTGGCAGAAGTCCTGCTTCGCCTGTTTCATGTTCTCATCGATTTCCATTCCCCAGCCCACCTGGCCGATCAGGTCTTCCCTTCCGACCCCCTTGCACAAATCCCGGAAGAATTGCGGTTCGATGCTGCCCACGCTCATGTAGCGGCCGTCCTTTGTCCGGTAGCAGTCATAGTAGCTGCCGCCGTTCAGGTACTCCGACGCATATCCCGGGTCCTCCTGTCCCACGAGGTATTTTGTGGCTGCAAAGGTACCCCACCCGATGGCCCCGTCCGTCATGGACACGTCCAGATACTGACCCTCTCCTGTCCGGTCCCGGTTGATCACGGCAGCCAGGATACTCACCACGGCATTGTAGGAACCGGCTCCCACGTCAGCGAGCTGGAACCCTTGAGGCACAGGGCCCTGTTCCGCACGACCCGAAAAGGAAAGGATCCCGGAAAGAGCCAGGTAGTTGATATCATGGCCGGCACGATCCCTGTAGGGACCGGTCTGGCCGTATCCGGTGATGGAGCAGTAAATGAGACGCTCGTTCTCACCCTTCAGGGTTTCATAGTCGAGGCCCAGCCTGGCCATCACACCCGGACGGAACTGTTCAAGGACGATGTCGTGGGTCTTGACGAGCTTCTTGACAACGGACAGGGCTTCCGGGATCTTCAGGTTCAGGGTCATGGAGCGCTTGCTTCGGTTGACGGCCATGTGTCCTGCGGAAACACCCTCGTCATAAGGGGGGCCCATCCGCATCAGATCCGGCCTGTTGGGTGCCTCCACCTTGAGGACGTCCGCACCGAGATCGGCCAGCATCATGCTGGCAAAGGGTCCGGGGAGAAGCGTGGAAAAATCAAGGATCTTGATACCTTCCAGGGGGCCGGGCATGATCGTCTCCCTCCATTTGTCCACAGGGTTGCCTGAATCGTAATCGATGCAGGAATCCCTGGGAATCGAACCGTCTTTTTCTCGAAACGTTGAATCCCTGTTGTTACCATGGCAGGGCAAAATCATCAAGGCATCCTGCATTGCCACCGGATTTTCTTTTGTGTTAAATAGATCATCCTTCGTTGAAACCGTTTCCAACGAGTTGCCGGAAAGAATCCATGCCAGGAATCCTCCGATACGGTGCCTACATCCCCTACTTCCGATTGCCAAGATCCAGGATTTCTGCGGCCTGGGCAGGCCGTGGGGGGAAAGGCGAAAAAGCGGTGGCAAACCACGACGAGGACAGCCTGACCCTGGCAGTGGAGGCGGCCCGCGATTGCCTGGCCGGGGTTGACAGGGAACAGGTTGACGGGCTTTTCTTTGTTTCCACCACGAACCCGTACAGGGAAAAGTCCGGCTCCAGCCTGATCGCCTCGGCCCTGAGGCTTCGAACCGAGATCCTCACAACCGACCTTTCCAACTGTCTCCGAGCAGGGCTCACGGCCCTTGAACTGGCATGCGCATACACGGAGTCAGGCCGGGCGAACTGTATTCTGGTCCTGTTTGCAGACACACGTACGGCGCATCCCGGCTCCCCGCAGGAGGCCTGCATGGGCGACGGGGCCGCCGCTTTCCTCGTTGGACAGGGAGAAACCGGGGCAGACCTGGCTTTCTTTCATTCCCGCTCAAGCAACATGATGGATGTGTGGAGGACCGAGGACGACCGGTTCGTGCAATCATGGGAGGATCGCTGGGCCAAGCAGCACGGGCTGTTCGAGATGACCGTAGAGGCAGTCGGCCGGCTCCTGGAAAAAGCGGGCCTGTCCCCTGAGCAGGTGGATCGAGCCGTTCTGTGCGCTCCGGATCCGAGAAGCCACAGCCAGCTTGCAAAGAAGCTGAAGCTGAATCACGATGGCCAGGTGGCTGAGCCCCTTTTCAAAACCGTGGGTGCAGCCGGTGTGGCCCAGGGCCCCCTGACCCTGGCACTTGCACTGGAATCCGCCGGTCCGGAAGCGTCCATTTTGATGACCGGCTACGGAGACGGTGCGGATGCTGTGCTTCTAAAAACCACGAAAGGGATCCGCAACATCAAGGGGCGGAGATCTGTTTCCGGTTACCTCCGGCACAGGCGAGAACTTCCCAACTATGAGCGCTATCTATGGTACCGCGGCCTGGTGGAGGTTCAGCCCCCTTCCCCCCTCCTTGTGGACTCCTCGGCATCGGTCCTGCTGCGCGAACAAAAGGAAATCCATCAACTGATCGGTTCAAGGTGCAGGTCGTGCGGAGAAACCGCCTATCCCATACAGCGAATCTGCACAAGCTGCCAGTCCCTGGATGACTATGAGCACGTCCCCCTAGCTGAGTGCAACGGCCGCCTCTTCACCTTTACCCTGGACCACCTTGCCAGCCGGGTGGATCCCCCGCTGATCCAGAGCGTGGTGGACCTGGAACCGGGCTGCAGGGTCTACACGCAGATGACCGACGTGGATCCCGAGGAGGTGGCGCTGGAGATGGAACTGGAGATGACCTTCAGGAGGATGCGAAAAGCGGCGGGCTTTTACAACTACTTCTGGAAGTGCCGTCCGGTCCGGTAACGCGCACCTCGAAAAGAATCAAGGAGTGTTTCACCGTGGGTACGATCAAAGACAAAGCGGCCATTGTGGGCATGGGTTGCACGTCTTTCGGCGAGCTCTGGGACAAGGGCGTGAACGACCTGATCATCGATGCCGCCACAGAGGCGCTGTCGGACGCAGGGATGGAGATCAACGACATCGAGGCCGTGTGGGCCTCCACGCTGAGGTCCGGATTGTCGGGGTCCCTGGTAGCGGACAGCCTGAAGCTCCGCGGCGTTCCTGTCACCCGCGTGGAAAACCATTGCGCCTCCGGTCACGAGGCTCTCCGGAATGCCGTCTACGGCGTTGCTTCCGGCATGTATGACCGGGTCATGGCCATCGGGTACGAGAAGCTCAAGGACAGCGGGTTTGCGGGAATGGGTGTGGGCAGACCCCCGCATCCGGCCTTCATGCAGTTCTGGACAGCTCCCACAGGGTTTGGCTTCATTGCAAGCCGGTACTTTCGTCATGCAGGCCTGGACGTGGAGAAAGGGAAGGAGATCCTTGCACGAATTGCGGTGAAAAACCATGCAAACGGCTCCCACGCACCCAAGGCCCACCTGAGAAACCCGATTCGCATGGAACAGGCACTCAACGCCCCGATCATCGCATGGCCTTTGGGGCTCTTTGACTGCTGCGGGACGTCAGACGGCGCGGCTGCGGCCATTGTGGTGAGAGCCGAAGAAGCGGAACGCTATTCAAGCCACCCTGTCTTTATCAAGGGCATCGGCCTTTCCGTAGATCCGGTGATGCCCTATTTCCGAAGCGGATTCGATTACCTGGGGTTCGAAGCAACGAGAAATGCGGCTCAGCAGGCCTATGCCCAGGCAGGAATCAAGAACCCGAGAGAAGAGATCCACATGGCCGAGGTGCATGACTGTTTCACCATCACGGAACTCGTCAATTACGAGGACCTTGGCTTCAGTCCCCCGGGACAGGCATGGAAGGACGTGCTGGAGGAAACCTTTCACCTGGAGGGCGCCCTGCCCGTAAACATGGACGGAGGGCTGAAATGCTTTGGCCATCCGGTGGGCGCCTCCGGTCTTCGCATGCTTTATGAACTCTATGAACAGTTTCAGGGCAAGGCCGGCGGTCGCCAGCTCAAGAATCCCCGCATCGGCCTTGCACATACCCTTGGCGGACCGCCGCAAGTCTCCTGCGTCGTGGTGGTGGGAAACGAGCGCGAACCGGAAAGGCGGTGATGGGATCCATGAAGGGAAAGAAACATCCTTCAAAAGAAAGAAAAGGCCATCCCAAGGCGCAGCCGCAGGAACCGTCGCCGAGAGAGATCTTGAAGTTTCTCACGCAGAAACAGATCCGGGCCCTGGACCTCATCCCCAGGGAATCCCTTGAAGAGAAGATCGTACATCTCGTTCTGGAGGGCCATGGGCCCTGGAACGAGGTGGACCCTTCCTTTGACAGCCTGATTTCCACGATTCAACGGTTTCCCACCGGTGGGGTACGAACCGTGGTGTTCGGCGGGGGTACAGGGCTTTCCAGTATCCTGGGAGGCGATCCTGCGCCTCCCTCCTGGCCCCAGTCCCCCTTTGTAGGGTTGAAACGATTCTTCCCCCAGTTGTCGGTTACCGTCTGTGTAACCGACGACGGTGGGTCCTCCGGAAGGTTGCTCCGTTACGTTCGATGCATTGCTCCCGGTGACCTGAGACGCGCACTCCTGTCTGCCATCACCCCGCGCCACCTTCTTTCCAGGTACCCTTCCCTTCAGCTCGACCATCTTGAAACCGTTGCCGCAGCCCTGCAACAGATCCTCAACCACCGGTTCGGAAGCTTCCCTCACCGTAACGACCTCAGGCATCCCTCCCACTTGCTGAGTCCGAATACCCGGAAGAGCGTCCCCCAGGAGCTCCTTGCCTACCTGGACGCAT
>CAZSUQ010000267.1:0-7010 GCA_964609935.1 uncultured Thermodesulfobacteriota bacterium
AAGTCAGTTTACCTTGTGCTTTTAGAGGTGTCTCCCCCCACTATGCCACTTCACAAGGAATCCTTGAACCCAAGGCCTCCGAACACATGATCCAGCGCCGTATCAGGAAAAGGGACGCCCGATTTCAGTGCAAAGGCTCCTGATGCGGATCTTTTGCTTCCGGTGGGCAACATGCGATTGTCCAGCTCCCAGATGGAATCAGCCGGGACACGAATGATACAGGATTCCGGCGATCCTTGGCCCACAGGAACCGGGAAGTAAGGATGAAGCCCCAGGGCACAGGGCAGCGAAGCGGAAGAATCCGTGTTCTGAGCGGTCAGGGTGCAGGTCAGGATGCTTCCGGCCAGCTCGTACCGAGCCGTAAGCTGGAAATCTGCAGGCCAAAGATCCAGAAGGCCCTGTGCATCCGTGGATGCACGAAACCTTCCCGTGGCATGAGAAGAGGTGTGTTCCATGACCCGCCAGGGCCGGTCCAGAACGAATCCGTGAAGTGCATTTCCAAGCCCGTCGCGCTGGGGAATATGGTAGCCCTTCCCTTCAAAGGAAAAGGCCCCTCCCCCGATCCGCCCCGGGAAGGGGAAAAGGATGGGGATGCCTCCGGTGTAGGACGGGTGCTTCCCATCCGAAAAACCATCCGGTGACCAGATCAAATCAACGGGCCGGCCCTTGGACTCGGTCTTCAGTTCACAGCAGTTGAATCCCATCCCGACAAGGATCTTCGCACGAGAGCCTGCAGCTGGGTCTGAAAGGAGGAGAGGTTCCACGGACATGGCTATTGTGGTGGGGGCTTGATTTCAGACATCTTCTTCTGGATCTCGAGGATGTTTGGATTGTCCTTCAGTTTCATGAAGTTCGGGTTTTCCATGAGTCCGGCCACGTCTCCGGCCATCAATGAGCGCATGACTTCCGGGTCCTGGAGCATCCGCATGAATTCCGGGTCGAACTGAAGCGACTGGATCATTTCCATGAGTTCCTGGTTGCCCATCATGGATCTTTGAAGATTTGAGAGGTGTTGACGGTCGGAACGGGTCAACCTCTTCCGGTTCTTTTCGCACCCTTCGCAGTCGGTCTTCTTTTGAATGGAAAGGATCCTTGACTCGTCGATCTTGATCGTCCCCATGCTCTCCGATTGAATCGTGTAGGTTCCTTCCTTGAGAGAAAGGACCTCGCCGTAGAATCGGCTTCCATCCTTCAGTTCAACCAGGCTGGCTTCTCCGGCAAATGCCTGTCCGGACAGGGGTGCCTGTGAAAGAAGGAGACCGATGAGCAGGAAAGGAGTAAGGATTTTCATTCGCATGCCTCGCAAAACAGGTTCTCATCGTATTGCCTTAAACCATTTGAGCACCCGCTCAACCCAATGTCAATGAATACGAAGTGCAATCCCTCCTTCCGGTTTTCGATGTACTCTGGGATGGCGAGGATGGATCGATTAGGGGAAAACGGCGAATACGCGGGCCGGGAATCCTGACCCCTGGTTCGGTTTTGGGAAGGAAACGATGACCAGGGCGCCTGCCTCCGGCACCTTGTCCAGGTTGTTCAGCAGTTCGATCTGTTATCGGTCCTTGCTCAACACGTACGCCTCCAGGTGAGCATCCAGAACCTCCAGGGGGAGAATCATCTCTTTCACATCGATCTCGTCCAGCGTTCGCATCCCTTTATGAAACTTTCCCCTATCTATTCTTCATGGTTCGCCCTAAAATATATTCAAGTGATTGGAATGAAAAGAGGAAATCCTTGAAGAAGATAGGCTTCTCCGCCCTGTTCTTGTTTTTCCTTCTCCTGCCCAGCCTCACCTATGGGCGCAGCCCTTACGATCCCGTCGTGGATTGGGCCGAGCATCTTTTCGGCCCCACCAACATGAACGCCTTCGTGGGTTCCGGCGGCCTTTCGGCAGGCATATCCTCTGCCGGTGAAATCACGGTGTTGAAGTTCCCCTCTCCAAGCTACCATGACCAGATGTCCTACTTCACAAGCATGAGGACACTTCCCAGAATGGGCGCAAGACCCAACATGGGCAGTTTTCTTGGCATTTCATGGGAGGAAGGAGGCACACGGCATGTAAGCTGGCTCAGAGATCCACCCTGGGAACATCGGCAGCATTACAGGGGCGATCAGTCAGGCATCCTCGTGACCGTTCAAGAGAACGATCAGATCGGATTGCGCATCGTGACCGAAGACATGATCTCCCCCAAAGAGGACCTGTTGGTCCGGCATGTGAAGCTTGAACGATCCGCACCTGTTTTTCCGGCAGACACCCTTTCTCTCATTCTTTACCAGAACCTGGACGTATGTACCGAAAAGATTCCGTTTCTTCCCATCCGGGACTGGATTCTGGACTTCCTGAATGATTACGGCCTCTGCTACTCCTCATCCCGTCAGGCCTTGATCCATTTTCGACCCCAGGAGCCCGCCCCTCCATGGGAAACACTCCTTCCGCTGCTGGAGGCCTCCCAGGATGAAGTGAACGCCTTCATCGAGAACCTTGATCAACAATACCCTGAAGGCGCTTACCTGGTTTTCGGGTCTGATACCCCTGTGAATGGATTTCAGTGCGGTCGACAGGATTTCCCCTTCCCTTTGGGCTCCTGGCCCCAGGATGCCTATCAGGATGCCCTGGACGGCAACCTCTCAGGAAGGTCTGTGTCAGCAGGCAGGGCAAACGGAGCCCTGTCCTGGCCTGTTTCCTTTGTCAAGGATGCCTCTGAGATCACCTTGTACCTGGCTGCTTCCTCCTCCTCGAGAGGCGCACTGGATCTTCTGGAAACTGCAAGAAGCCGCGGACCGGAATGGGTTCGGTCCGCCTCGGAAAACTGGTGGAGAGACCGCCTCGAGCCCGCCCGCCTCCCTCTTTCACCTTATCCCGAGTTGACCCGTGTATGCATGCGGGCCCTGATCTCCCTTCTGTCTGCAAGCGACCGGGACACGGGGAGCCTTGTCGCTTCCATTGCAGCACAACCTCCTTATGCACTTGACTGGCCAAGAGACGGCGCCTTTATGAATCATGCACTTGATCGTGCAGGGTACACAGACATGGTCACGCGCCGGAACCTGTGGCTCGCCCCTTTGTTCCGCATGGAATCGGGCCTTGTGGACATGTGTTTCTACAGCGACGGCATACCCGGCGGACCCCTTCCCTATGAGATCGACAACCTCTCCCTGGCCATCTGGAGTCTCTGGGAACATGCTGAATTCATTAGGGATCCTGTGGACCGTTCGGCTTACCTGCAGGCGGTCTACCCTTCGATCAAGGCAGGGGCCGATTTTCTCGTTTGGTGCCGAGACCCGGAAACCGGCCTTCAGTGCCCTACCATGGAGGGAGACCGCCCCTGGCTGACCCAGGGTCTGCCTGGGGCGGCATCCGCAAGGATGGGTTTGGAGGCAGCCTGGCGCGCAGGGCATGCACTGAATGAAGACCCGGATGTTCTCGACACATGGGAAGCGAGAAGTGAAGAGCTCCGCCTCGCCATCATTGACCAGTTCTGGGACGAAGAGCATCAGACGTTCTCCGCAGGGGTGCTGGGCTGTTACCTGTTCTGGCCGTATCCTCTGCTGCCTCTCCAGGACCCGCGTATGCAGGCAGAAGCTCACTCCGTTCTCGACTGGTGCCTGTCCAATCTCAGGAAAGAGACCACGGGCGGGGGTTATGAGCCGCTTGGCCTGTGGATGCTCGCAGAGCAGGCAAAAGGCCTGGGACGGGAAATCACAGACCGGATCGAAGAAGCGATCCTGCTCTTCGCACACGAGGTTCGGACAGAGGGGACGCTGCACTTCGGGGAAGCTTATGTGACAGCAGACCTGGATGGTGACGGAACACTCGAGTTCGAGGCCCATGCTGCACAACCACAAATCCCCATTGCGTCCATGGTCTACCTGACAGCCGTGGCCCTGTACGGGCCTGATCCTGATGGTCAAACGGAATCAGAGGGGATGGGGTCGACCGGAGGTTGCGGTGCATGCAGCCTGCCGGGAGATGAGGGCGCTTCTCCATCCGCAGGTTGGGGGTGGTTGATCATCGTGATCCTTGTAGTCGTGTACGAGCAGGCCTTGCGAATGGCGTGCCATGGGTACCCGAAGGGCCGATGACCCGCCATTCGAACCCGGATCACGGCCTTCATCAAGGTTCAGGAATCGGCTCGCTCCCGGCCATGGGGATGATCCGCTCCAGTTCTTCTTCCAGTTCTTCGACCCGGTAGGGTTTGACCACGACACCGCTGAATCCATACTCTACGTATTTCGATAGAATCGGATCGTTGGAGTACCCGCTCGATACGAGAATGCGTGCATCCGGATACATGTCTTTCAGCTTTTTCGCCGCTTCCACCCCTCCCATGCCGCCGGGGATGGTCAAATCCAGGATCACTGCATGAAACCCCATCCCTCTTTTGCGTGCCCTTTCGTAGAGACGGATCCCTTCTTCCCCGTCGGATGCCACTTCCATCTCATAACCAAGGTGCCTCAGCAGGTGTCCCACGGACCTCCTGACAAGCTCCTCGTCGTCCACGAGAAGAATCCTTCCCGCTTTTCTGCGCTGCTTCACCTTTTTCCTGGTTTTCGCCTTGATGGACTTTTCCGATGCCGGGAGAAAGATGAGAAAGGTAGACCCCTCGCCGGGGCTGGATTCCACGAAGATGCCGCCGTCGTGGCTCTTGACGATGGAATAAGAGGTGCTCAATCCCAGGCCACTCGCCTTTTTTTTCGTAGTGAAGAAGGGATCAAAGATTCGGTGCCGTTGCTCTTCAGGGATTCCTGATCCCTGGTCCATGATGGACACCTTGATATACCTGCCACCCTTGAGGGGAAAGCGTTCTCCTTCTCCAAGAACAACGTTTTCTGCCGAGAGTTGTATCTTGCCCCCTTGGGCCATGGCCTGGTCGGCATTGATCAACATGTTTTGAATCACCAGGCCGATCTGATTTTCGTCGGCTTCCACAGCCCATAAGTCATTGGCGATGGAGCATTCACACCGGGTATTCGAGCCGCTCATGGCAAAATCCGATGTTTTTGTAAGGAGCAGATTCAACCGTACGGTCTTTCTGAGAGGCATGCCTCCTCTGGCAAAGGTGAGCAGTTGCTGGGTGAGCGTTTTTGCCCGGTAGGAAGCTTTTTCCGCATCCTCGAGGATCAGGTCACTCTCCTCGTCAGGTTTCCCGTAAGATCGAACAATGGAAATATTGACGAGGATCGAGGAGAGGATGTTGTTGAAATCATGTGCGACCCCTCCGGCCAAAAGGGCGAGCGACTCAAGTTTCTGTACCTCCAGCAATTCCGTTTCCATCTTTTTCCGTTCTGTAATGTCCCGGACAATCGTCCACATTCCCGCAGGCGTCTCAAATTCGTTCCGGATGAGGTAGGTGTGGAGTTCCACCTGAAGCACGGTACCGTCTTTACGAACGAACTCCTTTTCATGCAGATCCGAATAGCCCCGAGTCAGAACCTGTTCCTCCAGGATCCTTTCATCCAATGCATGCCACTTTTTGGGTGTGATATCCGCATAGGTCTTCCCGTATATGTCCTTTGCATCGTAGCCTATCATGTTTTGAAACGTCTTGTTGAATTCCGTGATTTTTCCAGACTTGTTCACCGCAGCCAGCCCGTCTCTCATTTTCGTGTACAGATTCCTATATTTTCTCTCCGAGTCGAGAAGGGCAACCTCCATAAGTTTCCGCACTGTAATGTCGCGGCAGGTTCCGATCATGCCCACGGGAGCGTCCTTTTCATTACGGAGGATCGCATTCTGCATGAGGGTGGGAAAGATCGTCCCATCCGCATGTAGATGCAAGATCTCTCCGCTGAAAGACCCTTTCTCAAGCAGCTCCTTGTTTGCTTTGTCAACCGCGTGCATTTGATCAGACGTGTGAAAGGCGGAGAGATGTTTTAAGGTCAATTGATCAGGATCGTAGCCGTGCATTTCGGCAAAGGCCTTGTTGACAAAGAGAAGGTTTCCATCGAGATCCGTGACTGCCATCCCTTCGCTGCTCTGGGCCACCACGCGCGACAAGAGCCTCAATTCCCGTTCCGCACGCTTTCGTTCGGAGATGTCACGAAAGGTGCTGTGAAGTACGGGAACCCCGTTGAGTTGAACGATCTGGGCAAGGACCTCAACGGGTCGTTCGGAGCCGTCGGACCGAAGGACCCTTGCTTCCATGGGGCGGTCCTGATCCTTGTCCTGGATGTGTCTGGAAAAGGTTTCTTTCACATGCTCTTTGAGTTCTTCCGGGTAGATATCCGTGTGATGAAGGGCGACGATCTCTTCATTGGGCAACCAGAGCAATTCCGAGGCTGCAGGATTCGCGTCGATGATTTTCCCGGTCCGAGGGCTGGTCAAGATGACCGCATCCAGGGCACCGTCGAAAAGAGCGCGAAACCGCTCCTCGTTCTGGCGGAGTTCGTCTTCCGTCCTTTTCCGTCGGCTCACGTCCCTCAGGATGACCAGGACGGCAGGCTCGCCCACCCACAGGGTCCTTGATGCCGTGATCTCCACAGGAAGTACGTCCCCATTCTTTCTGAGAATTCTTGTCTCATATTGCCTGGGGATTGTTTTCCCTTGAATTCGCTTCCAGAACCGGGCTTTGATCTTCTCAACCTCCTCAGGATGAGCCAGGTCGTTGATGGTCGTCCTGGTCAACTCCTGAATGGAATATCCTGTCATCTCCGCAACCCTGGGATTCGCGTAAACATGAAAGCCGTCTCGAATACCGATCAGAATCCCATCGTTTGCGTTTTCAGCCAGAAGGCGGAAATTCTCTTCGTTCTGACGAGGGTCAGGGAGATTCATCTTGCTCATCTTGAAGACCTCTACAGGCGTTTGATTTTACATGGATTTCGATCCATGATACTTCTTTTTAGAATACATTATTTTTCGACAACGAGGAACAATGTTTACTTCATCCGACCCCTCCTTTTCTGCTGTTCTTCATGAGGCTCAGGAAGTTCGGAAAGAATCCTCACAAATCCTCCTAGGAGCCTGTCGGAATACGCCGGGCAAGCCGGATTTCCCGAGAAGCAATTTT
>CAZSUQ010000268.1:0-6986 GCA_964609935.1 uncultured Thermodesulfobacteriota bacterium
ATCCGGCCGCACCCGTGAATCCCACCTTGATCTTCATCATCCCTCTTCCCTCTTGTTTTTTCCTTTCATCCATTCAATCATAGCTTGGGTGTTGATCCAGTATGCTACCCAAACCGCTGCAGGAGAGCAACTTCCCAGGATTCAAAGAAAATTCCCCTCCGCCTTCAAAGGAACGCCAATGATTCGAGAAGCCATTGAAATGGTTGTGGAGAAAAAAAACCTGAGCCGGGACCAGATGCGCACCGTGTGGGAAGAGATCACGTCCGGTGAGGCAACGCCTTCCCAGATCGCCTCGTTGATCACCGCCCTGCGCATGAAGGGTGAGACCGTTGACGAGATCACGGCTGCAGCGGAGGTGATGCGCAGGAAGGCCACACGTATCGAGGTAAACACACCCACGGAAGGGGATCGCATCGTGGACACGTGCGGTACCGGCGGGGATCAGAAAAACACGTTCAACATCTCCACCTGCTCCGCCTTTGTGGTGGCTGGCGCAGGCATACGGGTGGCCAAACACGGCAACCGGTCCGTGTCCAGTTCCTGCGGAAGCGCGGATGTGTGCGAAGCGCTGGGGATCAACCTGGGGATCTCGGCCGAACAGGTGGCGGCCTGCATCCATGACATCGGTATCGGGTTCCTCTTTGCCCCTGCCTTGCACGGGACCATGAAGCACGCCATCGGCCCGAGAAAGGAGATCGGCGTGCGTACGATCTTCAACATCCTCGGTCCTCTCTCCAACCCTGCGGGAGCGGACCTCCAGGTTCTCGGCGTGTACCGCAAGGAGCTCACCGAACTGATGGCCGCCGTGCTGGGGGCGCTTGGCTGCACGCGGGCCATGGTGGTTCACGGCGAGGACGGCATGGATGAGATCACCACCACAGGAGGCACGGCCGTATCGGAGTGGGCCGAGGGCGCCGTACGGTCCCATACGATTCACCCCGAAGATTTCGGTATCCCTGTCAGCCGGATCGACGACCTCCTTGGCTCCACGGCAGAGGAAAACGCCCGGATCACCCAGGATCTGCTTGAGGGCAAGAAGGGCCCGAAGCGGGACATCGTTCTTCTGAACGCCGGGGCCGCCCTCTACGTTGCCGGGGCCGCCGCCACCATCCCGGAGGGCATCGAACTGGCCCGTCGCTCCATTGACCAGGGCAAGGCCGGGGAAAAGCTCAACCTTCTCATCGACAAAACGAAAACCATGGCCGATCCCGGTGCACACTGAAAACCGAGAGGAAAAATCAAGATGCAACGAAAAACGCTCGTCTATTTTCTCTGTTTCTTCCTGGGAGCGGCAAGCGGCTACGGCCTCTTCTATCTGGACCAGCAGTCCAGTGCGCCGAGGCTGGAAAGCACGGAGACCTTTGAGGTGACCCTGCCAGACGGGACCACGCAGCACCTGAGCTATGCGGAGATGGAGAGGGCCAGGCAGGAGATGCGGCAACGAATCGCCAGCCTCGAGAGGAAGCTCGCCGAGGTTACACCTGCATCGATTAAGAAGCCCTCCTTGAAATCCGAGTCCCTGGGTTCTGTCCAAAAGGCGGTCCGGGGGAAGGAAGCAGCAGACAAGTCGGACGAACATCGTCATGGAACATCCAGGAAGAACCTGGGAGAGCTCTTTGCAAAGATCTTCAGCCAGCCCGTGATGGAGGAGATCGTTCTCAGTCAGGTCAAACGGGAGGCAGGCGAGATCTCGGATGTTCTCTCTCTCAGCGAAACACAGAGAAAGTCCCTGGAAGATTCCCTAAAAAAAAGGAAGAAGGCGCGGTTCGGCCGCAGGGGCATGCTTGCCGCGTCCGGAACCCCGGAGGACCGGGCCGCCTCGGAGAAGAGCCTGGAAGAGGAACTCCAGTCCATTCTCACCCCCGAACAGGCCCGTCAATACGAGGAATACAAAGAGAAGAAGGAAGCCCTTGCAGGCACATCCCAGGTGGACAGGGATCTGTTTGAGCTCACGTGGAGGCTCGATCTCAATGAGGAACAGGAGGGGCAGGCCCGCCAGGTGCTGCAGGAGCACTGGGACGGCATGCAAACCCTGTCGCCGGCTTCCGGTCCGGCGGGAGCGGACGACGAAGAATCCTATATGAAACGATTTGATCTCTACCTGAAGGAGCGTGACGGGCTGAACAGCAGGACCGCTCAGAAGATGAAGGCGGTTCTGGACGAAGACCAGTACAACAGCTTCCTTGCATATCAACAGGAAAAGGATGTGGAGACCCAACTCGTCCGGAAACTGATACAGACGGCCAAGGAGGAGGAAAAGGCGCCCGCACCCTGATTCCGAAAGAACCCATTCTCATGTGCCGGAGAAAAACACCCCTTTGAGACGTTTTCATCAACCTGGTTCAAGCCCTTTTTAAACTGCTGAAGGAGGCCTTTCGCATGAGCAAGAATATCGGGATAACCCTGGAAAGATTCATCATTGAAGAACAGCGAACACATCCGGGAGCAACCGGGGAGTTTTCCGGCCTTCTCTCGCAGATCACCCTGGCCGGCAAGCTCATCTCCAGAGAAGTGAACAAGGCCGGTCTTGCGGAGATCCTGGGCCTTACCGGGAGAAAGAACGTTCACGGGGAAGAGGTTCAAAAGCTCGATATGTTCGCGCACGAAACCTTTGTCGCTGCCCTGGATCACAGCGGGTACCTCTGCATCATGGCCAGCGAAGAAGTGGATGATGCCATCGAGATCCCTCCCGAGTACCCCTGCGGCAGCTACGTGCTCCTGTTCGATCCCCTGGACGGATCGAGCAACATCGATGTAAACGTGAACATCGGCTCCATATTCGCCATCTTCAAGAAATGTTCATCCGGAGAAAGGGGCACGGTGGAGGACTGCCTTCAGCCGGGCACCCACCAGGTGGGTGCGGGCTACATCGTCTACGGTTCGAGCACCATGCTCGTCTACACCACCGGATATGGCGTGCACGGGTTCACACTGGATCCCAGCCTTGGCGAGTTTCTGCTCTCGCATCCTAACATCCAGATACCCGATCGGAGCAACGTCTACAGCACCAACGAGGGCCATGCCTGCTTCTGGCTGGAAGGGACAAGGCGATATATCGAACACCTGAAATCCAGGGATCCGGAAAGCGGACTCCCCTACTCTTCACGTTACATCGGATCCATGGTGGCCGACTTTCACAGGAACCTCCTCAAGGGCGGCGTGTTCCTCTATCCCCCGAACGAGAAGAACCCAAAGGGTAAGCTGAGGCTGCTCTACGAGGCCAATCCCCTGGCGTTCATCGTGGAGCAGGCCGGGGGGGCCGCCAGCACGGGCTTTGAACGGATTCTGGAGGTTCAACCGGAGAGCCTCCACCAGCGCATCCCCCTGATCATCGGAAACAAGGAGGATGTGGCGACCTACGAGGCGTTCGTCCAGGGAAAACGTTGACAGCCCGATCTCAGGCCGTTTCCCACCGATTATTTCGCTTCAATGAGGAAGGGAGGTGACGGGGGGGTTTCATCCTCTCCGCCCCCGGGCAGGGGCCCTTGCGGAGTTCCGCCTCCGGGAAAGGGTGTAAGCCTCACCTTGTCGGACAGCGGGCTCTCGTTCCCGTGCTGATCCACGGCCCTGACGGCATAGGTATACTGGACACCGTTGTCCACGCTCTCGTGCAGGTATTCCGTCACTGTCACAGGAACCGTGTTGACCCTGTGCTGAAAGGGGCCCTCGGGACGCCGGGACACGTAGATGTTGTAGCCCTCCAGGTCCCATGCGAAGACCGCATCCCAGGCAAGAAGAACGGCCCCGTCGCCGGCCGCGCCCCTCAGGTCGGTCGGCGTTGCGGGCGCCACCTGGTTCGTGCCCGTTCCGTGGAAGACAAACGTGGTCACCGAGTGTTTTGGGAATGTGTAGAGAAAGGAGTCTCCCGAGATCCAGAACAAGCCATCCGTCCGCGTCACGCATTCACCGGCAGGGCAATCCTCGGGTTCGTTGTTGGAACCCGGAGTCGAACCCGTAATGGTGAATACATCCACATTGGCTTTGTGCTGAAACCCTTCCAGGGTCACAGGGATTTCGTGGCCCTGCTCGGGATCCAGGTTGATGACGAACAGGGACATCCTGCTTCCATCGTCGGAAACCGTTGCCAGGGACTGGACGTAAGGAACGGAAAAATCCTTCTGAGCGTACCCGATGTAGATGCCGGTCTGAGGGCCCACCAGGAATTCCGGGGCACCTGTAACCTCGCTCGAGATGATCCGGTCCAGAACGTTTGAGCCATAGGTCTTCAGGAGATGGAAAACGGGCCTGCGGTGAGGAATGACCCTTCCCAGTTCATCCGCCTCTCCGTCCAGGGCAACGCCCTCCAGAGTTCCAATGCCGCTCCGGTCCTGAAAGAGAATCCAGTAATTGGCCAGCGGAACGCCCTTGTTGAGGAGAACGTGGTAGACGCAACCCGTGTTGAGCATCTCCCTCAGGGCGGATGACTTGGAGTAATAGGGCGTGGACACCACGTCCGTGTAAACCGTGTTTACTTCCGTGTAATAAACCGGCTTTCCGCCCAGGTAGGGTTCGGCCGCCTCATAGGTCTCCCGGGACATGGGCCCATACCCGAGAAGGGCATGATACCATTCAAGGCTGTCCCTCAAGTCCACCAGGACGGACTCCTCCTCTCCCACCCTGGTCAGACTCACCTGCATGCGGACAACGACCCTCTCCCCGGATCCCACATCATAGGCCAGGAGCTTGAGCCCGTGCACGCCGGGCTGCAGGGTAAACGTTGAGGATTCCACCTCGCTCACGGGACCGATGATTCTCCAGTCGCCTCTCTCTGTTCCGTCCACCTCCAAGACCAGCCCGGGGCATAGAAAGTCCTTGCATTTTCCCTCCACCAGGCATGAAAAACGGTAGTCTCCCCCCTGCTCCACCGTGAAATCCACATCCATGGATGCACCGCTGCTGCACATGGCAAATCCCTTGACGCTACCCGTTGCAGCCGGACCGTGTGCGTGGTGAATCCAGAAGTCGAAGCTGTCCCCTGCATGCTCCAGCATGAAGGTGTGATAGCTCAGCCAGGTCTCTCTCTGGTAAAGCGTGTCCAGCCCTTCCCCGGTGCGAAACACGCCCACCTGAATGGTGGGATCGATGGCCTTCATGGCCGCGCTGTAGTTCTGGACCCGCTGGGCATAGCTTGCCCAACCCGGGTAGGTCTCCTCGTTTCCCAGTTCCCAGAACCGTACGCCGTAGGGCTCGTGGTGACCGTTGGCGGCCCGTACGGATGCCCAGTCCGTCCCGCCCCCGGGATTGGACCCGTTGTTCGGTGCATTGCAATACTCCACCCAGTCGGCCGCATCCTGCACCGTGCCCTGGTTCCCGCCCGTGGTGGAAACATTCACCACAAAGATGGCCTCGGCGCCCACCTCCTCGCAATACAGGAGGAACTCGTCCGTTCCAAAGGTCTGGGGAACACCGGGTTCCGAGAAGTTGGGATCACGCTCGGAGATCGGCCCGATCCCGGATTTCCATAAAAAGTTGTTTGCCGCCAGCCCTCCGGGATAGCGAAGGATCGTTGGTGCCAGTTCGCTGATGTATGGGAGGTAGTGGTTCCAGGCCCGCTTTGCCTCATCATAGGTTCGCTGGTCCGACACCCACTTTGAGTACCCCATGGTGTCCCCGTTGTGGATCACGCTGTTGCCGAAGACCAGCGGACTCGCTTCCAGCAAAGGATCCCCTGCATCCACCAGGATCTCGATCCCGAACCCGGGGTGTGCAAATACAAAGATGGATAAAGTGATGATGATCGCGACTCCAGGGATGTTGAAGAAGCATCTTTTCATCTGTTCCCTGCTCCTGCTGCGTAGGGCGCTCAAGGCTCAACCCTGGAAAACCGCCTGCTCCTTTTGAAACTACTTTGTCTAGATAAAATCGGCTTTCTTGTCTTGGACCATTAATTCCGACCCTATCCAGACACGGACCTGCAAGCCATGCTCACAAGTTTCCCTTGCTAGACAAGCAACAAATAAAATATTAATTGCTTTATTCTTAATGTCTTATGACTAATTGTTAAACCATTTTCTATGCATTGACCTTTGGCCCTCCATCATGATACATGGCTGGGGCCCATAAGAAAACACCCGAAGATCGTCCAAACCCTGTTAGATTTCATAGTCCCTCTACTTCTAGATGTTTCATCCAGCGAGAACTTTTCGAATCCGTGGCCTCATCCCTTCTGATATTCATCCTCATTCTTCCGTTGCTCTCTCAGCACCCTGTGAGATACTGCAGTCGAGTTCTTGCCCGGGGGATGAGATTTTCAATCGGTGTTGTATCCCCGCCTCGAAAGAATCGACATTTGCCTCTTTTTCCTGATAACTTTGCTGGGCACAATCCGTAATGACCCTATGCCAAAGAGCAGAACAAGGGGCATGAAACTCCGGGAAAACCGTTTTATTCCACAATCGTATCTTGAACCTTTTACTTGTTTTATGCTATGGGAAACCGCATAGTGTGGATTCCCATATTGTTTTCAGTGCAGGAGAATGGAATGGAAGCAAACGCCCTTTTCGATGAATCCACGATCACCGGAACCAGCAGGAACCGTTCCATCCGGTATCGCGACAAGGTTTACCTCATCTCCCGGTTCGATCGCTCCGGACGCAAGACAGAGGATCTACACAACATCACCTGGCGGGAGATGGATGAAATCATTCAGAACCTGTGCAAGGGCCTGGATGCACTCGGTGTCAATCCCCTGGACCGGGTCTCCGTGTTCGGTCCGAACACGCCTCGCTGGATCATGGCCACCTTTTCAGGCATCTTCCTGCGGGGCACATTTGTACCGATCTATCCCTCGAGCAAGGAAGAGGATGTCTGGTGGATCCTGCACGACTCGGAGGCAAAGGTCCTTTTCTGTCACGGAAAGGAACATCTGGACAAGGCGCTTGGGGTGAGGGACCGGCTGGAGGGACTCCAGTGGATCATCGTCATGGACCCGGATGCCAAGATCGAGGCCCCTCGTGTCCTCTCCTTTGATGATGTCCTGGACATGG
>CAZSUQ010000269.1:0-6980 GCA_964609935.1 uncultured Thermodesulfobacteriota bacterium
GGACGTCTGGTACCTGTTGAGCTCACAGGCCTCCTGTTCCTTGGTGAGGGGTACTGGCTGGCTGGGGATCATGAGAATGCAAAGCAGGCGATGGAGGAACTCCTGGAAATCGCAGGTCGATGCTCTGCAAGGTGGTATCTGGGGTATGGCCAACGTCTCCTGGGAGAGATCGCCTTGAACACGAATCCGAACCAGGCGGCAGAGCACTTCGAGAGGAGCATTTCACATTTCCAGGCAATCGAGGCCGGGAACGACCTGGCATTGGCCTATTCCGGCTACGGGCGTCTCCTTGGGCAGCAAGGTCGTCTCGCCGAAGCCGGGCAGTATCTTACGAACGCCCTCGAGATCTTCAATCGCCTGGGCACCCTGATGGAGCCCGACAGGGTCCGGAAGGCTCTGGAAGATCTCGAAGAAAAATGAATTTTCCTCGCAAGCTTTGAAGGGTTTCGATCCCGAACGCGTCTGCAATTCCTGTGACGGACATGTTGTTGACAGAAAATAGCCGTTATGTTTCCCTGACAGGACTGGCGCTGTCTGTTAAAGTAGAAGGATGTTGAAAAGGGTTCCATTCGCAGACAGAGGAGAGATGGTGAAATCAGCCCGTTGCGTGACAATCATAACCTGGCTCCTTTTCCTGTTCGTTTTCTCCTTTGCCGCACAGTCCCGGGCCGAGGTGCAGGCAGGTGACGTGATCGACCGGACGAACTGGATGAAGGCAGAAGGGCTCTTGCCCGCGTCCGTGCTCGACTGGGTCAGGAAGGGCGATTTCATTCTCCACATTGAAGATCTTCAGGTGAAACCCCTCGAATTCTTTCCGCCGGACAGCCTGAGGTCCAGGAAGGACAATATCGGCAAGTACGATCTGGACAAAGAGGGAGGCATCGTAGACAGGAAGACCGGCAGGCCGCCGGATTTTATCGCAGGCCTGCCCTTTCCCGTCATCGAGCCGGCTGATCCGGAAGCCGCGGAAAAGATCATATACAACAACCAGTTCATGCCGTACCTGATGGGCAATACCCGTTTCACCGCCTTCGTGAAATGGGTCGGCAGAAGCGGTTTCGAGCGGGAGGTGGAACTGGAAGGGCGGATAGCGCCGCTCACAGGCTGTCCGGGTGCTGAGGGCCTCTCCAATCCAGGGAAAATGGAGAAATACTCCATTCTCATCGCAAGAAAGCCGTACGATCTGGAAGGCATTGCCGCCATGCTCTGGCGCTCGACCCTTCCCACGGTTGCGGATACGACCTTCAGCTACAACCCTTCCATACGCAGGGTGAGGCGCATGACCCCGGCAAACAGGTCTGACATCTTCCTGGGTTCTGATCTGTGTATGGACGATGCCAACGGATACGACGGAAAGGTTTCCGCCATTGAGTGGAGGCTCCTGGGAAAACAGGAGGCGCTCATCCCTTTCCTGGACCCGGCCCCGTTTCCTCTTGTGCAGGACAAGCGCGGAGTCTGGAAAACCACAAAGGACGTGAAGCCCGTGATCCACGGGTATGAGCAGGAGGAATGGACCGGAGCTCCGTGGGCCCCTGTGAACATCGTCTGGGCCAGGCGGCCCGTCTATGTGATCGAGATGAAGCCCAAAGACCCTTTCTACAACTATGGAACAAACACCCTGTGGGTAGATGCAGAAACCTGGGCCGTCAACTACAAGGTGATCCGTGACCGCAGCGGTGCGTACTGGAAAACGCTTTTCATCTGCATCGGTTTTCTGGAGAGTGCGGACAAGCAGATGAGGTGGGTCCCGAACGTCGAGCAGGTCACCGTGGACGAGCGGGCCGACCATGCCACCATCACCGAGATCACCGGCAAGAGAATCCCTGTGACGTTTTTTGCAGAAATGGACCTGAATCATTTCTCCCTGGCCGGGTTCCAGAAGTTCTGCAAGTAGCGTTTCATCGGGAGCCTGTGCTCCTTGACGTAAATCCATCCGCAGGTACCACCTCGATGCGGTAGTCACCGTTGACACCCACATCGAGGCGCCAGCCGCCCTCCACGCGGCGGGCAGCCACCCCCAGGATGCCGTCCCCGGTGACCAGGGGTTCGTTCTCGGACCCTGACGGGATCCACAGGTCCGCTGTGGACGGTACAGAGGTGGAGCCGGTCATGAGCAGGTTTCCGTCGCAGGCCTCTGCCGCCAGGCTCTCCAGGCGTCCCGGTGCGGCCCGGGGGTAGGCACGTCTCACGCAGGTCGTGGGCCTGAAACGCGCGTCGCCGCATGTTTCACGCTGTTGCTCCACCCACTCCGGCGAGGGTGGGTAGGCTCCGCGCACATCATGGGGATCGCCGCACTCCTGCTCCCACTGCCACCAGGTACTCCCCGTGTTCAGAAATCGATCTTCAAGTGCGGCATAGCGGGCCATCCAGATCTCGTTCTCCTCATGGCTGCTGAATTTGCCGTATTCACCCACCCACACGGTGGTTTTGTACAGCTTTGCGAGCAGGTCATAAACCACGAACAGCAGATCCAGCAAACCGGGGAAGTTGGGTCCGATGGATTCGCCGTAGTTGTGTGGCGCAAAGACCAGGTTCGGGTCGTCGCTCAAATCGAACTCGGCGGGTATGCCGGTAACACTGAACTCAAAGAAGATCGTGTGCCCGGAAGATTTGGCTTTGGCCTCTGCCTTGCGGATCTCTTCGATGGCGGAGCGGTAGAACGCTGTGAGGCCCTGGCGCGTGGTGCGAAAACGGGTGGCGTTTCCTGGTTCGTTGATAAGATCGTAGCCTGCAACCCCCGGGTGATCGGCAAACTCGGAGGCGATACGACCCCAGAGCTCTGCCAGCTCGTCCCGAATGCCGTCACGGTTTTCGTAGAAGGAGTCCCAGGCCCTGCGGACGGCCGGGCTTTCCTCCCGGCGCCCCGGCGTGCAGGTGGGCTCCCCGTCCGTAAACGTGGCCCAGGCCGGGGCACCGTCCCAGCCGATCTGATGCCGTGTCCCTTCAGGGCAGGCCTCTTCGGCCGGCGTGAACACGAACTTGGACCAGGCGTCCTGGTGCATGTCGATCACCGCGTACATCCCGTGTGCGTTGGCCTGGTCCACAGCGGCACGGACGCGCGCCAGGTAGTCCTCGTCGAATTGATCTCGCTCGGGCTCCCAGGCCGACCAGGTGGTGACCAGCCGGACCACGTTCGCACCCAGGGCCGCAAGATCGCGCCAGTCGTCCTCACCGAGCTCCGCCACGGTGGGCAGGGTTGGATCGGCCTGAAAGTAGTCTCCCAGGTGGTTGAAGTTCACGCCGCGCAGCAGGACCTGGCGGCCCAGGGAATCAAACAGGCCGGGCTCGCTCCCCCGCACGGCCGTGAGCCGGCTGAGGGAACCGCCCGAAGCCGGGTCCGAAGTCACGGAGGGTCCATCGTCCGACACGCACCCCCCAAAAGAAACGAGCATCAGCACGATGACCGGTATCAGCGAACCTTTCCACCGTGCCTCGTACGATTCAGTACGATTTTCTCTTTTCGCATCCTCCTTGAACATGGCTCTCAGCATCTTACCTCCCAACGGTCCGACGGACTGCGCTCTGGATATGACGTTCTGCGTGCCTTGTCTCTTCAAGTGTTTTTGCTACAGGAAGTGGTTTTGAAATCGCGCTCCAAAGAATCCCCCTGATTCTCCTTTCCACCGCTAGGGATTGCCTCTTGGATAACCCGGGGTCCAGCATCTCCGGTTCGGGTAGTAGAGGGGCTTACGATCCGGGTAGCGCTTCTTGTATGCCACGTAGCGATCATACCAGAAACGGTACCGCGCGTTCGACATGTGAAAGCCTTTGTGGGGGAGGTCGATCAGGACGCGTTCCACCTTCCAGACGTTCCGGTTCGACAACCGCCAGTCATAGCTGCCGAGGTCCGCGAGGTCAAAGACGCCGAATCCGATGATGCGGCCCGAGAGGTCCACATAGGGGTCCGCATAGGAGTCAACGAGTTCACGGAGCCTGGAGAAGATCGGTTTCCTTCCGTGCAGGCCCGGATCCCGGGATCGGGCCACGGTTCCCCACCTCCCCTTCCTCCTGTAAAGGAACAGAACGTGATCCAGGCCGTCCTCGGACGCCACATCCAGGAGCAGGGGTGGATTTCCGTGCTGCTCCAGGATCACCGCAGCGGACAGGGCCGCTTCCAGGCAATGGGCCGAACCCTTCCCCACCACGGACCGGAAGCTGCGCAATGTCTCTTTCTTCTCTTCGTTGTTGTAGGGGAGTGAATTGAGGAACTGCTGCACCCGGTACGGGGTGTTGCACCGGCGGATGATGTTCCGTTCCCTGGCCGTGAATGCTTGGAGTCTCGGTTTCATGTTTTTGAACCGCAACAGAGGCGCAGCCTTTACCCGCCTTCGTAGGTTATTGCCAGCAGCTCCACCGGGTGAACGATCTCGTGATAGGTGGCGTCTCCTCTGTAGGCAAAGAGGTCTTCCGGGGCGCTCTTCACCCTCTCCCTGCTCACGATGCGGCCGAGATCCTTGGCAAGGCCCTTCATGGAATCCTCCGCTCAGCTGATCAGCCTTTTTGCCAGGGAACGAAGAGCCAGCTCCATGAACAGAACCGTTGTCACCAGGAGGTAAGCGAGCTTCAGCAGGAAAAAGGGTGTGCCTGTACCGGAGATGATCGCCCGGATCACGTCCACCACACAGGTGAGCGGGATCAGCCAGAGCGCGTATTCCATCACGTCCGGGAGCCGGTTGAGCGGGAAGTAGGTCCCGCAGAGGAAGATCAGGGGAAAGAGGATCGCAAAGAAGAAGTTGAACTGTTCGAACTCGGTCACGCGGGCGGATACCGTCAAGGAGATGGCCGCAAAGTTGATTCCGCCCACCACGATGATGGGAAAGGCCAGGATCGCAACAGGGTGTTTCAACACACCGATCAGGAACATCACCACAAAGAGGACCGTGGAACTGATGAGCGCCTTCGTGGCACCCCACATCACCTCGCCGAAGGCCACCTCATAGGGCGAAACCGGGGTGCTGATGATGGCCTCGAAGGTGTTCTGGTACTTCATACGGTAGAAGCTCGCATAGGTGCACTCAAAGGCCGCTCGCAGCATGGACTCTGTGACCAGGATCCCTGCCGTCACGAAGATGAGGTAGGGCATGCCGTCGATCTCGCCCACGTAGTGCCCCACACCGAGCCCCATGATCAGCAGGAGGCTGATGGGCTGCACAAAGGGCGGCAGGACATTGGTCTTCCAGCCCCGCCTGTAGACCGTGAGGTTTCGCAGCCACACATAGATCCATCCGTGTCTCACACCCAGAATCTTCATGCCAGCCAGTCTCATATCCGAGAACCTTTTCTGCTGTCATCCATGATCAGGCCCCCTGGCTCAGATCCCTGCCGGTGAGCTTCAGGAAGACATCCTCCAGGGTGGAAGGCCGCATGACGGGCTCGAACGCGGCCACCGAGTCGATGCGGCTCGTGAGGGCCTCGCTTTCGTCGGAACGCACGTAGATCCGGTCCCCGAACTGTTCGACCCTGCAGGCCGGGTCGTCGAACCCATTCTTCACAACCTCCTCGGCACCGGTGCCGTCCACGGCAATCTCCAGGGTGAAGCGCCCGATGTGCTGTGCCACGAGCGCATGGGGGGTGCCCCGTTCCAGGATCCTGCCCTCGTTCATGATCACGATCTCATCGCACAGGTTCTGGGCCTCCTCCATGTAGTGGGTGGTGAGGAGCAGCGTGATGCCCTGCCTCTTCAGGGCGCGGAGTCTCTGCCAGATGAGATGCCGGACCTGGGGGTCCAGCCCGGTGGTGGGCTCGTCCAGGATCAGGATCCGCGGGGCGTTGATCAGGGCGCGCGCGATCAGCAACCGCCGCTGCATGCCCCCGGAAAGCTGCGGGACCCGGGCGTCATTCCTGTCACCCAGGTTCACGAATTCGAGCAGCTCCAGCGCACGCCTCTTCGCCTCGGCGGAAGGGATGGAATGGTAACGGGCAAAGAGCATCAGGTTCTGAAACACGGTGAGATCGTCGTCCAGGCTGCTCAGCTGGGGAACGATACCGATTTCCTTCTTGATCTTCTTGGGGTCCTTGACCGGGTCCAGTCCCAGCACACGGAGTGAGCCGTCCGTGGGGATGCACAGGGAGCAGATCATCCTCATGACCGTGGTCTTGCCTGCACCGTTGGGACCCAGGAACCCGAAGGCCTCGCCCTCGGGCACATCAAAGGAGATCCCGTCCACGGCACGGATCTTTCCGAAGTGTTTTCTCAGCTCGAGCGCGCTGACCACGGTTTGAGGGTCCAAAACCTTATCCTTTGTCCTTTGCCGGAATCCTTGTTTCTAAAACATTTTTCTCAACAGAGAAGGATGCCACATCAGGCTGTACCTGACAAACAGATCGCGGAAAATGCTGCCCGAGTGGGAAATCCTGCCAGGACCTTTCTTGATCGTTGTTCTTGGAACAAGAACTACGGTTGGCTAGATTCTATTTTTCTCTTTACATCAATACGTTAGTCAAGTTTTTGTCCTGATTGTCCGATCTAAAAGGTATGTTTCGATGAGCAGATCCTCCTGTCGGATGAAGGGACACCTTGGCGACGCTTCGGAAAACCGAAACGTCTGGATCTTTGAACATGAAAGCAGGAGAAGGAAAATGAGAAAAGGAAAGGGATTCACTGCGGTCATGGGTTGTGCCGTGCTGGTCGCGGGTCTTGCGATTCTCGGATGCGGGAACACGAACAGCACAGACGGCGACGGTTCCACGGATCTTACCTCCCTCCTTGACATCACCTGCATTGATACCTGCAGCATGGCGATTTCCTGCATCGCCGAGCAGGCCCTCGAGGATTGGGGATTCCCGCTTCCCGCCGGGATCGAGGAAAAAGATTACGACAAATGTATGGGGATGTGCACGGATCCCGCTGAAAACAGCCTGGGAGACGAAGCCATGAGGGATTGCGGGATCAACTGCGAAACCAGTACCGACTGCAACACATACTTTGACCTGGATTATGCGGGAGGAATGCTGAAAAGCTACTCGCAATTCCTTCAAAT
>CAZSUQ010000270.1:0-6972 GCA_964609935.1 uncultured Thermodesulfobacteriota bacterium
GGTGTACATGATTTGGCTTCAGTTGGTGCCCCCTTCGCGTTTTTTTTCCTTAAAGACCAGCGCCGCAGGGCTCCTGACCCCGCAGGAACGCTTGCACCGAAAGCCCCGGTCGCGAATGTACCCGCACGTGTGAGGGCGACCGAAGTCGAGGGCCTGGTGAATCTTGCGGTCTGTTTCGAGGGACGAGTACCGATGGTGTTCCCGGGAGTATTCGTGGCACATGCTGTAGCCGCCCTTCAGCCGGACGAGGTTTGAAATCATTGCATACCACAACGGTTCAGGGACCTCGGAGGGATGTGCCCTGCACCACCGAATGAATTCGCAATCCAGCACCCGTTGTAGACGTTCGTCCGGATCCTTCCCGGCTCCCGTGTCGACCGGCGTGGCCGGTCGTCCCTGCTCCAGCCCCCAATCCTCGACGATTCGGTCCAGAAATTCCTCCGGTACCTTCTGTAGGTTCTGAAGAATGCTCCACTGGTCCGTGCATAGTGAGGTGAATCCGGTGCGGGGGTCCAGGAATAGGGTGAACCCTTGTTCCGCCAATCGGCCCTGTAAAGGAAGGGCGATATGGTTCCCGAAGCCCCTCCCCGTGGCTCGGTCTTGATTTGGAAAAAGGCAGTCAAAGCTGGCTTGCTGATTGTTTAGGTCTACGATTTTCGCTTCCTCTAGAAGTGCGAAGGCAACTCTCCTGGCTTTCCAGGCAGGCACTCGGCGGCGGAAAAAAACATACACGTGATACCCGGTCCCGGATCTAGATCGAAAGACATAGACAGGGATTTCCTGCACATCGCAGACTTCTGCAAGAGCTCTGACTTCATCCAGGGGTGATTTCGTTCCCTCGTGATTGTCGAGGTCAACGGCGAGAAACCCGCTTGTGCTGTCGGAGTGGAGCGGGTAACCGCAAAGAAGCTCCTTTCCCAGGATGTGCTTCAGGCGGAGTTCGTCGGACCAGGGTTTGGGCTCGAAGTAATCACAGTCTCGACATCCCCGTCGCTCCAATTTCAAACACAAACCTTTCTTCCATTCGTTTCTGCAAAGGGGCGAGAATCCCTGGCGTCCGGTTCGCTTCGAGGTCCAATATCTCGCGACCAGGTCCTGCCGCACGTCAAAACCTGTCGCAAAGAGCTTCGCTTTTTCGGTGTCGGAGGGTTCCGTGACCATCAGACCTACCCTTTCCATCGTTCCGGAAGCAGGGCACCCTCTGCCCGGGGTTCCATAGAAACATCCCAAATGTGATTCAACCGCATCCCCCGTCGCCGCACTCCGCGCAGGTTCCGCATCGCCCGGTAGACGGTGTAAAGGCTCCACATCTTTTGCATTGCACGAATTGAGCACTTTCATCCATGGCGTTACTGTTCGGAAAGCCTGTGCCGGGAAGTTCCATGGAGGACTTTGATGCGTCCGCAAGGATCCGCCCAATTGCGTCCGCACAGGACAACACCCCAATATCCTTCCGCTTTGTGCAAGATTGGCACGTGATTCCCTTGAGCTGGTGAATGATCTCGTCAAGGTGCATACCGGCCCGGAGGGATATTGAGATCATCCTGCTCAAGGCCTCGGACTGGGAGGGGCATCCACCGGCCCGGCCTGGGGTCGTGAAGACCTCACACAGGCCGTCATCATCGGTATTAACCGTTACATAGAGTTTTCCGCATCCCACCCCGGTCTTGGTCGTGAGCCCGCGTGTCGTTGCCGGCCGTTCCCTGGGCGTGAGGTGCCCTTGAGTCAGGGATTTCCCGAACTCCACCACCTGTTCCCCCCGACTCCCATCTCTGAACACAGTCACACCTTTGCAGCCCAGGCTGTTTGCCAGTAGGAAGACGTCCCTCACGTCGTTTTTCGTGGCACCGGCCGGGAGGTTCACGGTCTTGCTCACGGCGTTATCAACGTACTTCTGAAAGGCGGCCTGGATCCGAACATGCCATTCCGGTTCGATCTCGAGGGAGGTCACGAAAAGCTCTTTCCAATGCGCTGGAACTTCCGGGTTTCCGTTCAAATGTCCGGTCCTGAGAATCTCTTCCAGCAAGGCTTGCGAGTGAAAACATTCCCTGCGCGCAATCCGCTCAAACAGGGGATGGACCTCGATGGACTTTTCATGCCCGTCTATCGTGCGAATGTAGGCAATGGCGCAGAGGGGCTCGATGCCGGTACTGCACCCTGCGATCAGACAAATGGTGCCCGTTGGAGCGATCGTTGTAGTGGTTGCGTTCCTGCGTGCCGGCAGACTTTTTTCGGCAAACACACTTCCATCGAAATTGGGAAAAGGTCCTCGTTCTTTCGCCAATCTTTCGGTGGCGCGCGCCGCTTCGTCTGCGATGAATCTCATCAACCGATCAGCCCAGTTCACAGCATCCTGGGAGTTGTAGCGAACGTCGAGCAGGATCAGCATGTCCGCAAACCCCATCACGCCCAAGCCGATCTTGCGGTTGGCCCGGGTTATGGCTTCGACTTCCTTGAGCGGGTATTTGTTGATGTCGATAACGTTGTCCAGAAAATGGATACCGGTGTGAACATTCTTGCCCAGCCTCTCCCAGTCCAAAGCTCCGTCTTTTACATGCCTTGCCAGATTTAAAGAGGCCAGGTTGCAGGATTCGAAGGGCAGGAGGGGCATCTCCCCGCAGGGATTCGTGGTTTCGATGCTGCCCACAGCCGGCGTCGGATTGTCTCTGTTGATCCTGTCCAGAAAAAGGACACCAGGCTCACCGTTACGCCAGGCGCATTCCACAATCTTCTCGAACACATGCTGTGCCGGCACCTCTCTTGTCACTTTGCCGGTTCGAGGGTTTACGAGTCCGTATGTCGCGTCCCGTTCCAGGGCATTTAGAAAGGCCTCGGTGAGGCCGACAGAAATGTTGAAATTGCTCAGTCGACCGTTCTCTTTCTTACATGCAATAAATTCCAGAATATCCGGATGGTCTACGGCCAGGACGGCCATGTTCGCCCCCCGGCGCATGCCCCCCTGCTTAATTGTTTCGGTGGCCGCATCAAACACCTGCATGAAAGAGATGGGGCCGCTTGATACCCCATGGGTGGAAGCCACCAGATCATCCTTTGGCCGAATCGGGGAAAAAGAAAAGCCTGTCCCACCACCACTCTTGTGGATCAACGCGGTGTTTTTAATAGCCCCGAAAATACTGTCCATGGAATCCCTTACCGGCAAAACAAAGCAGGCGGAAAGCTGTCCGAGCTCCATTCCTGCATTCATCAAGGTGGGTGAGTTAGGCAACAATTCCAGTCGGGCCATGACTCGGAAGAAAGCCTCTTCAGTCTTGGCGAGCTCCGTCTCCCCTGAATACAGAAGGTCCGCTTTTGACACGGCCTGCGCCACACGTCGAAACATCCCCAGTGGAGATTCCAGGGCATCCCCCCGATCATCCTTCCGAAGGTACCTTTTCTGAAGTACACGTTCGGCCGTTGTATTGAGTTCGAGTTGCATGATCCTTCTGTCTCCACTTTGCATGAAGTTCAAGAAATAACTTGGATTTGCGTGTATCCGGTTCCAATGCCTGGTGGAAATTCCATTTCTCTATAAACGCTCAGTACCTGATGTACGGCCTCTCTTCATTTGCTTCCTGAATCTCGGCCTCATTGACCAACCGAGGGCCGCAGTCGTAGCAAAGCTTGTCGAAGCCGAACCAGGGGTCTCCTTCCGGCTCCTGCCGGCCAAGCTCGATAGAGCAGTCATAACAAGGCCGAAAGTGATCCACCTTGTCATCGATGCCGCGATCTACCCAGAAAAAATCGGGTTGTTCTTCATCTCTGCAGAAGTCCATGGTTTAATTCTCCCCTTGCTTCAATTGTTGGTGTAAGACCCAATGCCAATGGATCGAAACCTTACGGCTGTTTACTCCTGCGCTTTTTCTCTTCATCGGGAAAGATTCCATACATGAGAAGGTCGAAGCCCTCATTGGCCTCGGCCTGCATGAACCTGCTTAATTCGTTAGCGGACTCAGACGGCACAAGCATCACCTTTACGACCGTCTTGGCTTTTCGAAATTCCGCTGGTTCGATCGAGCCTTTATAGTGCTCTTTTCCATTTTCCTCCTGGATTTTCACGAATTTTCCTATGATCCTGACATTCATTGTGATACTCCTTTGGTTTTGGTTTTTGCCCGTAATCCGACTAAAGGCCGGCTTCCGGGCAAACAGTGGTTCCGGGAAGATCCATCTAATCTTGAATAGCCCCCTCCACGGATTCTTCACCTTCATCCGTTACAATTTCTGACCCACCTGCACGCTCCCGAAGCTTTTCCATGGCTGCAGAGAGCTCGCCCAGTTCGCGAGGATTACACCATATCGTCTGGTTTACCCATTCCTCAGCAGCTTTGTTGTACCTCCCGTGCTGAATACAGACCCTTATCGACTCAACCTCGCGCTCGACGTCGAAATCGTTGGTGGGCATGACCCTCTTCCTGCTCCTCCATAGAGTGAGCTGGAATCTCCCCTCCTTGATCTTCTCCACCGGTGCATTCCTCGGCTCGCTGTCCATGGCTTCTTCCTCCTCTTCTTGTTTGTTTGTTATCTATCTCCCTCTTTTCACCACTTACCAACACGAAGACATTCCTTTCATCTCCTCGAGATAACCTTTATCACTCCTATCAAGGCAATCAGTGCCACACACACCAAGGAGAGTTGAAACGCCGGGCTTCCGTGTGCGTAACTCTCACCCACACTTTCAACCATGTTGTTCAAGAGCTTCATCGGGCCAAAACCACCCCTCCCACGGTCCCACTCTGCTATCGCTACTACCACTAGGAGCAGAAAGATTATAATTCGAAATAAATCAAGCCTCCGTCTCCCATCTCCATTTGTGCTCATGGCATGTCTCCTCTCAATGGTTGCACTCCGGTCAGTGAAAGAGATGCCGTGGTATCAGTCCCCTATACGGATCATGAATCAGTCTTTTTCCCGCCAGGACTGAGCAAAGAAAGTGTATTTGGTCATCACCTTGATTTTAGGCCTCTGATTTTTGCCCACATGCTTCTGGAGTATCTCGGCGACCTTATCCAAAACCTTGTCCGAGTCGCACACGATGACCACAGACTGGAAGCCGTTCCTCAGGTTCCGTTCGATGTTTTTTAGAATCTTGCTCCCACTTCGCTCGAACTCAAATCCCCTTCTTGTCCCATCCTCGCGCGTCTCGACAATGTCGCAATCGAATTTCTCTCGTTCGGTAATTATTCCTTGCTTTTTCAGATATTCCTGCACTTTCAGCACCCAGTAGTCATGGATGTAATGCGTGTCGTTTGGCAGACGTAGAAAAATAGTGGTCCGACCCCCGGTTTTTGCCTTTACAGTCGTGCGAACTTTCTCGATTACAAACAACTTCTGAAGCTTGTTCGCATGGCTCAAATCATCAATGTCGAGCTTGGAAAGGTTGAGCTTCTGGAATAGTTGGTTTCTTGGAATGTATTTCGTAGCAGGGTCACTCAGAATTTTGCCGATCCGCGCGATGTTCTGGGCAAGTCGTTCATTCTTCTGCTTATCCTTGGGAGGCGCTTGCGGCGGTTCGAAAAGGAAGACAGACCTTGACCTAAGCACGTCTTCTTTGGTCAGCTTCAATGTACGTGGCAGGTACTTGTCGATGTTGACCGTTTTAAGCATGAGCGGCTTGTCGAATTTTGTGGTGGAGACAATGCAGTGTGTCTTTGGCGGAAGCCTGTTGAGGTAGAAGTATTGTTGTTCCTGCAACTGAGCGGCACGGCCGAAAGCGCTCTTGTCATCACCGTGACGGCTATAGAAATAGAAAATATTGTTACAGTTGGCCAGGACGTGGGGTGCTACTCCTGATATCCTCTGTACACCCCCCAAGAAGGCGCATCCGTATTTCCGGATTCGTTCGAAAACAATCTCCCAAATTGAAGAACTTGGGCTGACACTCACCGATCGTTTCCCAAAGAGCCAAGAAGCTTCGTCTATTCCGATCAAGGTGTCGATCGGGCCGGTTCGGTTTTCGAGCATCCGGTCAAAATAGAGTTGTGCGACCAGGACCGAAGCGACAAGGTCATGCACGCTCTCCTTCATAGCCCCTAGCTGAAACACAGCGGACCGATTCCGCAGATCTGCAGCGGTAAGACCTTGGCTGCAATTGAGATTTTCACCCATTGCCCCCAGTAGGGCTTCCAGCCGCATCCGAATCCGGCTGCGCCCTTCCAGCTCGCTGTGAGATGAGGATTTGTTCTTGGGATTAAGCAGATATTCGTAGACTGCTGCAATATGTGGATAATTTCTGGATCCGTCGTAGATGCCATTGGCTCTGTAAAGTTTCTTGACGATGCCCAGGAGGATAGAATTGCCCCCGTGAAGTAAGCCCTGATTTTCGCAAAAAGCGTCCACAAATGGCCCAAGCCACTCGTCAGGATGCATCCTTGGTGTTGGTGGCTGCAGAGGGTTCATCCTTAGATTGTTTCGATTGAAGAAGAGAAGATCGGGGCATATGTATTTCAGGGATAGGAATTCCTCTTGTGGTTCAAAAATGATTGCATTGAGACCTGTGAGCATCGCAAAGTAATATAATGTCTTCTGAAAAGTTGATTTCCCGGCATTGGTCGCGCCAGGAACAATGGTGTGGGCAGATTCGTTCCTGTCGAGTCCAAAGGGAATGAGAAGGCCTTGAGAGTTCTGCACCCAGCCGGAACGAAGTTCACCATCTAGATTCGCTCGAAGCAGGGTTGGGGTATAGTAGGAGTAAGGGTTAATGTCTGGGCCGGTTGCCGCATAGATCCTTCTGGCTAGTCGCTGGGCGTGGAAACGGAGTACACCAGGTGGAAGCAGATCTTGAAATTCAGAGAGAATTCTGAGACTTTCTCTGACTTCGTTATCTTCGTAGAGATTGAGTCCGATGGCTGCCCTGTATGCCCATTGCAGAGTACGGTTCACATCAATATTCATCTCGGATGAATTCATAATCAGTCCTCTGCCGGCATCGTGAATGTATCGATTAGTATTCGTTTTAAGAGGCCATGGTTGGTT
>CAZSUQ010000271.1:0-3643 GCA_964609935.1 uncultured Thermodesulfobacteriota bacterium
GAACCTCAACCTTCGGGGAATCGACAATCTGTTCGAACGCGCCGATGCGATCCCTCTGGCGGATGTCCACAAGGATGAGCCGGCGGACCTTTTTCATGTCGATCTTTCGAATCTTCTCGAACTCGGCCATGTACAGGACACTGTCGAGGAAGAACCGACGAAGACTCTTCTCCTGGGATCCCGGAAAGACGAGGACCGCATCAGGGTAAAGCTTCTTTGCCGCGATCATGGATCCGAGCGCGTCAAAGTCTGCATTCAGGTGTGTAGTGATGACGTCCATGATAGAGTGGCATCTGGTTGAATAGACACAATTAATTATATATTATATATATTTACCAAGAATAGTTAAAGGTATAATTCAAATAACATTGAGCCCACTCCCACCTTGGAGTAGACCAGGTCTTTGGTGCCGGCAGCGTCTGCCACCTGTGACTTCATGCCCTTGGGTGGTACTGTTCATAGATCTTCTTGAGGCGCTCCCGGTTCAAATGGGTATAGATCTGCGTGGTGGAGATACTCGCATGCCCAAGCAGGAGTTGAACCGAACGGAGGTCGGCACCTCTTTCAAGCAGGTGGGTGGCAAAGGAATGCCGCAGGACATGCGGTGTGACCGGTGAGCGAATGCCTGCCGAAAGTGCATATTGATTCAACCTCTTCCAGAATCCCTGCCTGCTCATGGGCTTTCCAAATCGATTGAGGAACACACAGGGCACCTTCTCGGTTTTGCTCAGCCTTGGACGGGCAGAGACCAGGTAGGTTTTGAGCTTCTCAAGGGCAACATCGCCAAAAGGAACCAGCCGTTCCTTTTTTCCCTTACCGTAAGCCACTACATAGCCCACCTCGAGATTCAAATCCTCCATCCTCAGGGAAACAAGCTCGGAGACCCTGAGTCCCGTGGCATAGAGGATCTCCAGCATGGCATGATCCCGTATGCCAAGCGGGTCCGTGCTCTTGGGCTGTGCCAGGAGTCGATCCACTTCCTCCATGGTGAGGTCCTTGGGCAGAGAAGAATCAAGGCGGGGCACCTCCAGCAGCAGGGATGGGTCTGCCTCGATCTCCCCTTCCCGAAGCCAGTAACGGTACAATCCGCGGATGCTGCTGATCTTCCTGGCAATGCTCCGGGACGAAAGACCCTTCTGCTTGAGCTTGAGGAAATAGAAACGCAGGTCCTCACCCTGAAGATGGATGACAGGGCGGTTGTGGTCGTCCTCAGCCCAGTTGATGAAATCAAGGAGATCCCGGCTGTAGGATTCAAGGGTGTTGCGTGCCAGACCACGCTCTGCCCTGAGATGGTCCAGGTAGGCATCCAGAAGCTGTTGAGGATCCTTCGGTTTTCGAGCCAAGAACATTACCCCTTTTGGTTACGAAGACGATCCTGGATCTCCTTGAGCTTGTTCAGGGCATCCAGGGGGGTCATTTCAAGGATGTTCAGGCTGAGGATCTCCTCTTCTGCGGAACCGGCCGGGGAGAACAGGGGGAGCTGAACCTCCTCCCCGGGATTGTCCTTCTCAGACTCTGACTGTGCAAGGCGAGGCTGGCCCACATCGTTCCACTGGCCTGACTCCAGGTTCTGCAGGATCTCCCCTGCCCGCTTGATCACGCCGGAAGGGATCCCTGCAAGGCGCGCAACCTGAATGCCGTAGCTGTGACTGGATGGTCCCTCCATGACCTTCCTGAGAAAAAGGATGTTCTCTCCCCATTCCTTCACGGCCACGTGGCAGTTCTTGATGCTCCTGAACTTGCTGGTCAATTCGGCCAGTTCATGGTAGTGGGTGGCAAAGAGGGTCCTTGCCTTTATGTGCCTGTCGATGTATTCCGCCACGGCCCATGCAATGCTCACCCCGTCAAAGGTGGACGTTCCCCTTCCGATCTCGTCCAGAAGGATCAGGCTCCTTTGGCTTGCCTTTTTCAGGATGTGTGCGGTCTCCTTCATCTCCACCATGAAGGTGGACATGCCCCTGATGATGTTGTCCATGGCGCCCACCCGGGTAAAGATCCGGTCAACAAGGCCGATTCTTGCCGACTTGGCCGGCACGAATCCCCCCATCTGGGCCATGAGCACGATCAGGGCCACCTGTCGCATGTAGGTGGATTTGCCGGCCATGTTCGGCCCTGTGAGGATCACCATGCGGTTGTCGTTGGCGTCCATGTAGGCGTCATTGGGGACGAACCGCTCCTCCATGTTCGCCTGTTCGATGACCGGGTGCCTGCCTTCCATGATCACCAGCTCATCCGAATGGGTCATCTCGGGCCGGGTGTAATGATTGCGCACGGCCACCTCGGCAAGGCTGGCAAACACATCCAGCTCGGCAAGGGAATGCGCCGTGTCCCGCACACGTAAGGATTCCGCAGCTACGTTGCCCCGGATCTCTGCAAAGAGCTCATATTCAAGTTCCTGTGACCTCTCCTGGGCCCCCACAACCTTTCGCTCGTATTCGTTCAGATCCGGCAGGGTGAACCGCTCTGCATTCACCAGTGTCTGCTTTCTTTCATAATCCTGAGGCACGGACTTCAGGTGGGACTTGGTCACCTCGATGTAGTATCCGAAGACCTTGTTGTATCGCACCTTGAGTGAGGATATCCCTGTCCGCTCCCGTTCGCGTGCCTCCAGGGCTGCAATCCATCGCTTCCCGTCCCTGGAAATACTCCTTAGTTCGTCCAGTTCCTGATGGTACCCCTCTCGAAAGATGCCCCCTTCCCTTACCGTAATGGGCGGCTCGTCCACCAGTGCCCCGGCGAGCAGGCCGGTGACATCCTCCAGGGGATCGAGGCGTTCGAGGATCTCCCGGATCCTCAGGGATTGAAAGGGGGCCAGCCGCTCCTTGATCTTCGGGATCCTCTCAAGGGATTGCTTCAGGGAGAGGAGGTCCCTGGGGTTGGCCACGCCAAGGCTGATCCTGCTGTTCAGGCGTTCCAGGTCCTGGATGGACTTGAATCGCTCCTGAAGGGAGGCGCGATCCAGGGAATTCTCCATCAGCTCCTCCACGGTATCCAGCCGATTCTGGATCCGTTCCGCCTGCAGCAGAGGGTACTGGATCCATCTGCGCATCAGACGGGCTCCCATGGCGGTTCTCGTGTCGTCGAGCACGCCGAACAGGCTGTGCCTCTTGGAACGATCCATCCAGTTCTGAACGATTTCAAGGTTTCGGAGTGTAGACTCGTCCAGGATCATGAAATCCTTGACCTCGTAAGCAGCAATGCCGTGAAGATGCTGGGGCATCTGTTTCTGCGTTTCCAGGAGATAGGCCAGCAGGGCCCCTGCAGCGCCCAGCGCGCCCCTGTATCCGTCCGCAACGAAACGCTGGATGCTCTCTGCTCCAAAACGCTTCTCCAGGACCCTGCATGCTTCATCGAAGGAGAAATCATTCTTCCCCCTGCCGATGAACAGGGGCGGCCGTTTGTCCGCGTAGAGGCGGGCAAACACCTTCTCACCGGAAACGTCGTCCGGAAGAAGAAGTTCGCGTGGCTCGATGCGAAGCAGCTCATCCTCAAAGGTGACCAGGTCCTCTGTCTCTGAAATGAGGAATTCCCCGGTGGAGATGTCCACGTAGGCCATGCCGTAACGGGATCCGGCCTTTGGGTCAGGAGGGTACATGGCAAGGAGAAAGTTGTTGCAGTCCGCTTCGAGGTTTTCCGGATCAAG
>CAZSUQ010000271.1:3653-6965 GCA_964609935.1 uncultured Thermodesulfobacteriota bacterium
TGACGGAAACAACCAGGTATTTCAGGACCGGAGGATCAAGGACAAGGCCGGGTGTGATCACCCGGGTCACCTCCCTCCGGACGATCCCCTTTGCCTTTTTCGGGTCTTCCACCTGTTCACAGATGGCAACCCGAAAGCCCTTTGTGACCAGCCGCGAGATATAGGACGAGGCGGCATGGTAAGGAATGCCGCACAGAGGTACGCTGTCCGGGGAATTCTTGTTCCTGCTCGTGAGCGTCAGATCCAGTTCCCTGGAAGCGATCTGTGCATCCTCGAAGAACATCTCATAGAAATCACCGAGCCTGAAAAAGAGAATGGAATCGGGGTATTCTCCCTTGATTTGCAGGTATTGCCTGATCATGGGAGTCTGTTCGCTCATGGTCCTTCCTTGAGGGTGATCCGTTCATGCAATTCTACATGAAAAACCCTCCAGTCTCCAAGGGTGAGGTCTTTGATTTGCCATCTGCTCATCGGATAGAATCCTTGTATTCAGCCAGATCGAACCTTCTGCAAGGAGCGATGAACCGGAGGCAACCCTGTGAGCGAAATCATTCGAACACCGGAAGAACGTTTTGACAACCTACCGGGCTTTCCATTCAAATCGAACTACGTGGAGGATCTCCCCGGTTACCGGGGCTTGCGCATGCACTATGTGGATCAGGGGCCGCAGAAAGCAGAGCACGTCTTTCTCTGCCTGCACGGTCAGCCCACGTGGAGCTACCTGTACCGAAAAATGATCCCTGTTTTTGAAGAGGCCGGCAACAGGGTCGTAGCCCCTGATTTCTTCGGGTTCGGGCGATCGGACAAGCCTGTGGAGGATGAGGTTTTTACGTTTGATTTCCATAGAAAAGCGCTTATCGCTTTCGTGGAACAGCTGGACCTGAGAGGGATCACGCTCGTTTGCCAGGACTGGGGCGGGCTCCTGGGCCTGACCCTTCCCATGGAGATGCCTGATAGGTTCCGCAGGCTACTGGTCATGAACACGACCCTCGGCACCGGTGACCTGCCTCTCACCGAGGGATTCCTTGCCTGGCGGGATTGGTGCAACAAGAACCCGGACATGACCATTGGACGCCTCATGAAGCGGGCCTGCCCGCACCTGAGCCCTGAAGAGCTTGCAGCCTATGACGCACCCTTCCCTGACGCACGTCACAAGGCAGGGGTCAGACAATTCCCCAATCTCGTCCCCGACAGTGTGGATGCGCCCGGGGCAGAAGTTTCACGCCAGGCTCGCGACTGGCTCCGGAAGGAATGGTCCGGGCAGTCCTTTATGGCCGTGGGAGCTCAGGATCCTGTTCTCGGGACGCTTGTGATGGCCGTGCTACGTGAAGACATCCAGGGATGTCCTGCTCCTTTTGAGGTTGCCGATGCCGGGCATTTCGTTCAGGAATGGGGCGAAAAGATCGCTCAAGAGGCCCTGGGACATTTCCGTAGCGAGTAAGGAACAGATGAACAAAGACCTGGAAGGAAAACCAGAACCGATTGCATCGGCAACCGTGATTCTTGTCAGGGCCTCGGCGCGCGGGTCCTACAGGACCTTCCTGATGAGGCGTCATCGGGGACAGGCCTTCATGGGTGGAGCCTACGTCTTTCCCGGGGGGAGGCTTGACGAGCAGGACTGCGATCCTCGGCTTGCATCTTGCACCCGCGCTCTCTCGGCCGCTGAGGCCAGGCAAAGATTACAGGAGCCTGAACTCCCGGATGACATGGCCCTGGGGCTTTTTTTCGCGGCTGTTCGTGAAACCTTTGAGGAGGCCGGTGTGCTCTTCGCATCTGACCGGTCGGGTCGGCTTGTGAGCTTCAGCGAAGGGGAAACCGCCGGCCGCTTTGCCGCCTACCGTCTTCAACTTCACGAAAAGACGATTTCTCTGAATGAGATTGCCTCCAGGGAGAAGATTCTCTTCGCTCTGGACCTCATGACACCCTACGCTCACTGGATTACGCCGGAGATTGAGCGAAAGCGCTTCAGCACCCGTTTCCTCCTTGCAATCCATCCGGAGGGGCAACTCCCTTTCCACGACACAATCGAGATGACCAAATCCCTGTGGATTTCGCCTGCGGAGGCCCTGGAGCAGCACAGGGCCGGTGAGATCCTGCTGATGCCGCCCACCCTGAAAACCTTAGAGGAATTGAACGCATTCCAGAGCGTTGATGAGTTGTTTGCCAGGGCGGCTTCCAGGAAAATTCGTCCCATCCTTCCCGAGGCATTTCGATTCGATGGCGGCTTTGGGGTCAAGCTCCCGTACGATCCTGAATACACGATCCAGGAATACAAACGCCCCCCCCTCCAGGGCGAGCCCTCCAGGATCGTGATGCGGGACGGCCTGTGGAGAACAGAACGGGCCGACCAGGGAGAGGAATGAGGAGCGAATGTTCCTCTGTGGGCACGTTATGAATCAGCCTCCTCCTCCAGCCGTTTCCGGATAATGGGCCTGTCTGCATCGGGGAAATCGTACTTCAGCAGGTCGTGTGGCAAGACCCATCGTATCTCCTCATGGTCATGCAAACGAGGTTCGCCGGAAAATTGAAAGACCCTGTAGACAAGCAGTTCCACCTCGAGGTGGCCATAATCGTAGCGGCTCGCACCAAAAAAGGCGCCTACCTTGGCCTGAATGGCAAGTTCTTCGTGTAGCTCCCTTTCAAGACATTCCTCCGGTGTCTCGCCCTCTTCCACCTTCCCTCCGGGGAACTCCCATTTCATGCCAAAGGGTCCGTTCGCATGCCTCCTTGCAATGAGGATCTTACCGTTACGCTCGATCAATGCAGCTGTAACCTTGATCATTTCTCTCTCTTTTCCTTTTCGGGCCGATCAGCAAGCTTACGAATGTTTCATGATCAGGAAAAAGATTCCAGTGGGCGCCGGATGGAACGAATCTTCAGGTATCCGAACGTGAAAAAAAGGATAGACTTGCGGGCGCTCGGTTCCTATAGGTGTGAAAGCGTCCAGAGCAGAAAAACGGTAAACACGCCAATGACAAAGATGATCAGTACCGTTGGCTGTAAGGCCCGGGCCGTGGGGTCCGGTGCGGGTGTGATCTTGGACTGTTGGTTCTTGAGGTCCCAGTCGGTCAAATTCTGAGCATCCAGGGATGACTGGGAAGAATCGACGGTGAATGGTGCACCTTCAGATGCAAGGGTCTGGGCACCCATGCCCAGATAGGGCAGGAGCAAGCAAGAGAGAAAGAGGATAGATGTTGTGGACGGAGTGCCTCGGCCAGGCGATCTCATGATGCCCTCCTTCCACCGGGAATACCTAAATTATAACTCAACGACATTCCTTGGTGCAAGTGAAAATTGATCCAATGGATCCAA
>CAZSUQ010000272.1:0-6961 GCA_964609935.1 uncultured Thermodesulfobacteriota bacterium
CATACAATTACGCCTGCCGTATTCTGGCCTTGCCTCAAAGCAAGTTCCTATCTTCGTGAGCAGCCTGCAAGTCGTTTCCGTCTCTTTCATCTCAGGCCTTCACGCTCCAGGAAAGAAAGGATTGCCGAGTTGACCTCCTCCGGTTTTTCCACAGGCACCAGGTGACCGGCCTCCGGGATATGCTCCCGCCCGGCGCCCGGGATGTTTTCCGCCAGGTAGGCTCCGTATTTCGGGGGGGTGAGCTTGTCGTCTTCGCCCGTGATCACAAGGACCGGAACATGGATCCAGGACAGCCTGTCTATGACATCAAAACGGTCACAGGCCCGGAAGTCGTCAAGCGCAACCTTGGGAGGGCATTTCGCGGTAGCATCCACAAGGGGCTGTATCCGTGCCGGATCCGTCTTGTCCGAGGTGGCAAACATCTTGAAAGAGCGAAGGTACTCCTCGTAGTCCTTCTCAATGGTGTCCAGGATCAGGGGCATGACCTTCAGCCTCGCGCCCGTGCAGATGAGAATACCTGCCTTGCATTTATTTCCCTGGTCGAGAAGAAGTTGCTGGGCAATAGCCCCCCCTAGGCTGAGACCGCAGGGGATCATCCCCGGAACCTGGAGCCGCTGAGTGAACTCCAGGACAGCCTTTGCGTAATCCTCCACCTGGTCCCTGCCCTCACCCTGGCTTCTTCCGTGGCCCGGCAGGTCCAGGGCCAGGGTGTTCACGTGCTCTGACAGGGCATCCACCTGCTCGTTCCAGAGGATGCTCGTGCCGCCCGCACCGTGAATGAAAACGAGCGTGGGCCTTGCAGGGTCCAGCGGCCAGGCGCCGGCAACAAAGCCGATTCCTTCCGATTCATGCTCTTGCATCTGTACCTCCGAGGATTCGTTCCGAGATTTATCGAAAGGGTAAGTATCTCTGCTTAGAAACAGGGATGACAAAGTAACCGTTTCTGAGTGTGTCAGTCTGGCCCGTACCAGATGGGAGAGGTCCATGCCCTCTCCTGGATCTCCCGCTCCAGGTCCGGGTCATTGCAGAGCTCCGGCCTCTCCTCCGGTGGAAGACGAATACACTCATAGGCGCTCCAGCGACAGGTGGGAATCTGCACGACACGGGCATAATAGGTTGCCCGCTGATCGGGATCGAACTCCGGGTCGGCCCATACGGCACAAAGGGTATCAAAGCCTTGTCCCAGGGGTTCGCACGTGCCGGGATTCACGCCTGCTCCGTTCCCGGCGTTTCCTGCAACCTCGAAAACCTTGTAATGCAACTCCCGGTCGCTGTCGAGCCATCCCTTCACGATCTGGATCCGCTGCAAAGGGGTTCCTTCCCATTCTTCGGAATCAGGCTCCCGCATGGCGCATACCGCAAACCGGGGAGCACCGTCTGCCTTGGCCTTCTCCGGGAGAATCCCTCCCATGGGAACACCGGTTTGATAGCCCTTTTCCACGAAGTCCGGATCGTTGCACATGTCCAGCGGAATCTCCCAGCCGCCGAAGAAACGCACGATCATTCTCGGGCCGCTCGTCCCGTAGGTCTCGCGACGTTTCAACGCCTCGAAGATGGCATTCCTAGAGTTCTCCTCTGCCCACACCGCGGCCAGCCCGCCGGGATTGTTTACCAGCTTCTCCTCGGTGATCCGTTTCTGCGGGGTGTCGTCCTCCTTGCCCGCGTGCCCTTGGAACCGGTCCTCCTCAACGGCCCCTGCGGTTGCGTTGTGGGTGTCGGTGCCGGCGATGATCCCCATCCTGTAGGGATTCACGCCCAGGCGCTCCTCCTCCCTGAGGCCCTCGAGCAGGATGAACCGCACAAAATCGAGCCGGGACACGCAGCCGATCCCCATCTCTCCCCCGCCTCCCGGCCGGTCCTCGCAGTCGGGTGCATCCGGCTCCCGCAATTTCTCGAAGTCGCACAGCTCGTCGGGCTGCCCCGTCACGCCGTAGAGCCCGTTGCTGCACTCGGAATCGCCCTTGTGCTGAAAGATCTCCACCAGCGGTTCCGCCTGGACGCGCAAAGCGGCCTGCTCCCGCTGCTCCTGCAGGGTTCCTGCACCTGGATATTCAACAAAGAAGGCGTTCCCGTTGCTCTCGTTGGTGTTGTGCGGGATGCCCAAAACGTCACATCCTCGCATGCCGTCAAGGCACGTACGCTTCAACTCTGCCCAAAGCCCCAGTTTCGTCGGCTGTTCGAAGTAGGAGACGGGCCGCTCCGGGACGTTTGCATTCCTGAAGATCATGTTGCGATGCATGTTGCTGATCTTCGGGACCCCTGTGTATTCATAAGCCACAAAGGAGGTAAAGGTGCACTCAGAAGTTCGGTCGTATGCATCCTCAGCGGCCTGCTGGACCCTTTTCCAGACGCTTGCAGCCAGAGCCGGGCAGTTCACCCCGTCCTGTCCGCATAGTTCTCCCGACCTCACGGGTTCGGGGAGAAAGAGTTGGTTGGCCATGACGACCGTGCTCAGGAAATCTCCGCGCCGAAAGAGCTGACAGCTGAGCGTGTCGTAGGCTTCCGAACCCGGGGTCACGCAAGCCTCCACCTCGGCAAGGAACTCGGCGTGATCGGTCACTGCGGCAAAGTCCAGGGGGCGGCGGAGCTGGAGGGTCCTCTTTCCCTTTCCATATTCATCGTAAGGAGGCAGCTCGAGGGCTTCCCCTTTTGCAAAGGCGTAGGCGTCCTCCGGGGTCGTGCGAACATCCCAGATCCATGCATCAAAGGAAAGGGCCGTGTGGATGTGCAGGTCCCCGAAGTAGACGTTTCTCAAAGGGTTGGAAGCAGCGCACGGTTTCCGCTCCTCCGCGAATTCGTTCCCGCTTTCGCCTGAATCGGCAGGAGTGCTGGAATCGCTCTTGCATCCGAGAGGCAGCGCAGCCATCCAGAGAACCAAAATAGGGATCAAAGCGAATCGTTTCATCATGTTCCTTCCTTTTCGCTTTCAAGTCGCAGGATCTCGTACCGCTCCCTCAGGTTTCGGATCGCCGCCTGTCTCGCTTCCCTGCGCCGCTCGGCTTTGATCTCCCTGAGAACCCGGGAGCGCACCTCCTCCAGCCTTTTCTCCCTTGCCTCTGTTCGTTCCTCGATCCGCACCAGGTGGATCCCGTAGCTCGACTCCACCGGGCCCATCCACTCTCCCCGGGAAAAACCAAATACCTTTTCAGCAAACCCGGAGCCGAAGATGGAAGCCAGTCCCCTTTTGGTCTGCCGCTGAAACCTTGAGCCGGGCAGGAATGGATCGCCGAGTTTTTCCGCTTCACCCCCCTGGCCCAGGGCCTTGAACAGGATCCGGATCGACGCTTCCATCCCTTCGGCATGACGGCTGCGGTCCAGGAAGACATGGGTCAGGGAGATGCGTGCCGGCTCGGAAAACCGCTCCCTGTGGCTCTCCAGGTATTCCTGAAGCTCGGAGTCCGTTGGTTCGGCCTTTGTGTAGAAGTCCTCCAGCAGGAACTCCATCTTTTGAACGAGGCGACGGCGAACAATGGGATCGCCCTTGTGAAGCCCCATCTGCATGGCCTCGCGGATGAGGACCTCATCGTTCGTATAGTTTTCGATGAGCCTTTTCTCTTCCTCCGGGGTGGGCAGGGAGCCTGTTGCGAGCATGTGTTCCTGGCGCAACCCCTCCACGTGGGCCTCGGTGACCAGGATCCGCTTCGTGTCCGGTGAAGACCTTTGGCAGGTGGTCAACACCAGGATCAAGACACCCATGGCAAGAGAGCGCAGGCAAAGCCCCTGAAGCACTTTCTGAAGAGGGTTTTTCAGAACAGGACGTGCGAAGAACCCTGAGTGCCGGGGATGAGGATTGGAGCTTCCATGAAAGGCTTTCATCCACGTCCCTCTCATTCTCTTAGCGGGCAACAACAACGTTGCCTGGATGTTTCGCAGCCGGCTGGTCCTCAGGATTTTTCCGCGTGGGCTTCTTCCTTCTTACCCTGTTCGCTCCTTCCTTACAAGGGCGAATCGGTCCGGTTTGACCCGGCTTCTACGCTTCAATATACTTCTCCTCACTGCACCGTTCGTCCTTTGTGAACAAAAGAAACGGCATTGCTAGGGGCCAAGATGAATCTCTCTGTTCCCCGATTCCGCCGCAACAGGATCTGTTCCCGCCTCGTCATCCGCAACTTACAAGAGACCTTCTTTTCTGTTCTAACGATCCTGATCGCCGTGGGCTTCCTTCTCACCTCCTGTTCGAGCAACCCGGCGGGTCCCACCGATTCTCCGGTCACGCCTGTCTGCGATGTCACTGCATTCGTCCCTGATGTTTTCGAAGGCGAGAGAACCGAGGTCATGGTGCCCATGCGCGACTGCGTCCGGCTGGCCACGGATGTCTACCTGCCCAAGAGGCAGGGCCCCTTTCCCACGATCCTCATCCGGCTTCCTTATCACAAGATCTACCTTGATATGGAGCCCATCCCTGTGGGGCAGCTGGCAGGTATCTTGCTCAGACTGGCCGGATACGCGGTGGTGATTCAGGACACACGGGGCCGGTATGCCAGTGAGGGCGATTTCGTCCCCTTCAAGCTGGAGACGCAGGACGGGATCGACACGGTTCAATGGATCGAGGCTCAACCCTGGTTCAACGGGTCCCTGGGCATGTTCGGGGGATCCTACTTCGGTTACACCGAACTCTGCGTGGCCAACCAGCGTCCGGAATGCCTCAAGACGATCGTGCCCCTTGTCACCCCGAGCAGTATCTATTCCCTGGTCTATATCAACGGACTTCCCCGGGCGGACATCGCTGTCCGGTGGGCGATGAACATTGTTGAGAAAGATTCCATGGAAGGCGATGCCTTCTTTAGAGCCGCACAGCACTGGCCCCTGGACGAGGCTGACGACGTAAGTGTGGGTGACATTCCCTGGTACAATGAATGGTTGGAACATCCGTTTCGTGATGCCCTGTACGACGGCATGCTCCCTCCGGATGTCATGGAAAGGATCGGTCTGCCCATGCTCATGGTCACCGGCTGGTTCGACACCTTTGCCGATCAGGTGCTGTCGGATTTCGAGCGTGTCCAGGCCGGGGAAAACGCGCCCGGCGACACCCGCATCATCATCGGCCCCTGGACTCACCTCATGGGCTTCCTGGAGCAGCACGATATGCACTTTGCCAATTCCAAGACGCTCCTGGATTTCTTCGGGCGCATCATCGAGTGGTACGACCATTTCCTGAAGGGGTTGCCATTTGCCCGGGACTGGGGCCCGGTAAAGATCTACAACCCCGGAAGCCGGCGCTGGGCGGACCGCTCCACCTTGTGGGCCGAGGAGCGGGAACCCCTTTCCCTGTATCTGGCCGGGGACCAGGGCGCTGCTTCCTGCCAGCCCAAGGGGACGCTTCAGGAGGCACCTTTTGCGCAACCCGGGGAAATCGTCTACACATACGACCCTCTGGATCCCCTTGTGAACTGGGGAGGAACCCTGCTCGACCTGGAAAACGGATGCGACAGGGAGGAAAACCATTGCGGAAGACCGGACGTGCTCACCTTTGAGTCCGCCCCCTTGGAAAGGGACATCACCATCGACGGGGAGATCCACCTGGAACTCACCGTGAGCAGCACCGCTCCGGACACGGCCTTTATCGGGCGTCTCTCCCTTGTGGAAGACAACGGGAAGGCGTACTTCCTCAACCAGGGTGTGACCACCCTGTCCCATCGAAACGGCAACCGGGAAAAGGCCGACTACACGCCTTCCGAGACCGTGGATCTCCGCATCCACATGACACCCCTGCTCTGGACCGTACACGCAGGGGAGGGATTGCGCCTGGAGATCTCCAGCTCCAGCTTCCCAAGCGTTGTCCAGCACCCAAACGTTGCCAAGGACTGGTTCTCCGTGGCTCATCCCCTCCCGGCCGTGCAGAAGGTGTTGTTGCTGCCGGACCGCCCCGCAAGGCTCGTTTTCATGGTGGACCCTCCCTCTTGATACGGGCCGACCCTGCATGTTGACAGCAGGCCCGAGATGTCTCTACCATTGAAAAGGACATGCGAGAGGGGTCACCCCTCTTTTTGTGTCCTTTTTTTGTTTCTCGTTCCGCTTGATCATGCAGGTCAAAAACCTATTGCCAAGCATACCGCACCCTTTACTTTTCAAGCGAAAAAGGACCTGTCCGAAAAAAGGAGAAAAGAATGGAATGCAAAAAGGAACAGAACCTGGAGAAGTGCAACTGTTCATATGACCCCTGCGAAAGGAAGGGCATTTGCTGCGACTGTCTGAGCTACCACCTGAAAAGCAAGCAGTTGCCTGCCTGCTGCTTTCCGGCCGATGCGGAGCGGACATTTGACCGCTCGTTCAAGCACTTTGCCCGGCTGGTGATGGAAAACCGGGTATAGGGCTTTCGTCAGGGCACATGATTCTTCAGGGTGTCGGGTTACAAGCCCCGCGCCCTGTGAAACCATATCCGAGAAGGGGTATGGCTTTTCCCCTTTTGGAAGTCGATCCAGCCCCAGGTAAAGTTAATAAAATTACGTTTTTGTTGAAGGCAAGGTTCTGTTTTCGTATAATTCTTCCATGCCGATCCAGCAGAGAACCCTCCTCCTCGAGTTTCTTGAAGACAGGAGAGCCCCCTCATGTCTTTGAAACCGACGGATCCCAAGCCACCCCAAGAGCCCAACAAAAAGGAACAAGACAGGAGCCTGGTATTGCCTGACAGCAATGGAGACAAATTCAAAACGCTGGTCTTCAACATTCCCGGAATGGTGTACAGGGCCTACCCGGACTGGTCTGCAGAGATCATCAGCGGCAGCGAAGACATCTGCGGCTATACGGTTGACGAATTGAATTCAAAGGAAAGAAAGTGGCTCGACGTCATACACCCCGACGACACGGAAAGAGTCTTTCAGGAAGGCTCTGCACTGGTCAAGAAAAAGGCGCACCTGGTGCAGACGTATCGAATCCTGACAAAAGAAGGGGACCTCCGCTGGGTAGAAGACCGAAAAATCTCGCTTTTTTCCGAGGAGGGGGAATTCCTGGGGATCGACGG
>CAZSUQ010000273.1:0-6920 GCA_964609935.1 uncultured Thermodesulfobacteriota bacterium
CGGCGGGATGACAGGGGATCACGTACTCAGCTACGAAGCGTACGACATAGACGGTGAGCAGGAGACGAGGATCCTGATCAACGGCCACTTCATAGGCCCCATGTCGCAAACGGAAAACGATGCATGGGGGGATGCTCAGGAAGTGCTGCTGCCCGGAGAGCACCTGAATGAGGAGGGCTTCAATATCCTAAAGTTCGACAACGTGAGGAACCCACCCAGCCATGTGAGGTGGGGTGTTCGAAACGTGACACTGCTCTGTACGGATCAGGACGGGGACGGATACGGGAATCCGGCTTCGACGTTCTGTGAGCATCCCGAAGAGGACTGTGACGACAGCGACCCTGAAGTGAACCCGGGCATGGAGGAAATCCCGGAGAACGGCGTCGATGATGACTGCAACCAGGAGACGCCGGGTTGGGGCACGCCGGCATCGGTGGTCGGGGCAGGGCACCCCTCCTCCGACATGGCGAACGCCATGCTGATCCTGCTGGTTCCTTTGGGGGCCGTATGGCTCTGGAAAAGGGCAGGGCGAAGAAAAACCATGGAACGTACAGGAGACTTTGTCAGCCTGTCATGAGGCGTTCCTGAAAAATCCGGGCTGATTCACCTTCCCAGGCGGTCTTTGTGGCCCTGGTCGATCTCTTCCAGGATCCTTTGCGCCGCCTCCACAGGGTCAGGTGCCTTGCGGATCGGGCGGCCCACAACGAGGATGTTCGCCCCCGCGCAGATGGTTTCCCGGGCCGTTCTGGTCCTTGTCTGGTCGTCTCCGGCCACTTCGGCCCACGAAGGCCTGATCCCGGGCGTGACGATCAGGTGGTGGGTTCCGCCGAGGCGGTTGCGCACGTCTTCCACCTCCATGCCCGAGCAGATCACGCCCGCGCAGCCCGCATCCCTGGCGATGTCCGTGCGCAGCATCACGATGTCCTTTACGGAAAGGTTGCGCCTGTAGCCCAGGAGCCTGATCTCGTTGATGCCCAGGCTCGTGAGGATGGTGACGCAGAGCATGCCGGGCAGGGATGTCTGCTCCTTGCCATTCGGCTCTGCCCCCATCCCCAGCAGCCCCTCGCTGTGCACCGAGAGAAAGTCCACGGGAAGGCTGCCCGCTGAAATCCTTGCCTGGCGAACGGTCCGCGGGATGTCCAGGACCTTGAGGTCGAGGAAGATCTTCTCCGCCCCCTTTTTCTTGATGGCTGCAAGCAGGTCCGGACCTCCCTTTACAAAGAGCTGAAGCCCCACCTTGAAGATGCCCGCATGGGGGGCGAGCCGCTCCACCTGCTCTTCGGCTTCCTGCGTGGTGGACACATCCAGTGCGTAACAGAGGGATTCCCTGGGTTCCGGCATGTAGTGGCCTCTCCGCTGCTTGATGTTTGACTTGGGACAGTTTAATGGCTTTGCCCCATTCAATCAATCAGAGCGGATACCAAAGTACACAAGGAGGCGAGCAGGCACGTCCCGAAAAGAAAGGGGTGTCCTTCAAGCGGGATTAACGGAAGCTGCCGTCCAGGCAGGCCCTCAGGCGAGCCGGAAACTCGCCATGAAGGCAGGGGCGGTTCGAAAACGGAAGTGCGTCACCGAAGTGGAGACCAGCTCACCTGTTTCCTGCCTGGTCAGCCGGCCGAAGCAGGTGGTGTGTGACCAGAAGAGATTCCAGGGGTAGATGTTCACCTTCTCGCCCACATACTGGTAGGTCCCTCCGTCCGCCTCGAACGTGAAGGCGTACCGGATCGTCTGGTCCTTGAAGTAGCGCAGCTCGAGGGAGCCGGTGCAGGGCTCAAAGTAGCACAGCCCGTCTATGGTCACCGAGCCCTTCATGTCATTGATCATGAAGTGGTTGCCGGAGGGGTTCGACCATTCGGTGAGGTGCCTGGGGCCCCAGGTCACCCTGAACTCCATGGGCCGCTTGCCGGCCGGGCCGAACCTGGGTTCGAACTCGTGCAGCCCGGTCATGACCTCATCCATCTTGAACCCGATGCGTCCCTCACCAACCATGCTTCTTATAGCAGCCAACCGTCCCATGGGAGTCCTCCTTTTGTCATGCTTGCGGTTCTGCCTTTTTCGCAAGAAAGAAGTTGCTGGTCAGGGCCATGATGTCGTTGGCAAAGGGCACGAGCCTGCCGTACAGCCCCAGGTCGTTCAGGATGCTCACCGTCTCCACCTTGGCCCCTTTCCTGATGGCCCGGAAGATGATCCTGGCCACCTTCTCCGGCGTCATGGAGTAGTAGGGCACGAGCTTCATGGAGAGCTTTGCCCCCCAGGTTTCGCCCTCCACGGCCTTGTAGAAGGGCGTGTTGACCATGAACGGGTAGACCGTTGTCACCTTGATTCTGTACTTTCGGAGCTCGAAGTAGAGCACCTCGGAGAACACGCCCAGGGCGGCCTTGATGCAGGCATAGGCACCCCAGGTGGGCATGCGGAAAAAGGCCTGCCCGGAGGAGACGTTGACGATATGCCCGGCCTTCCTCTCCTTGAAGTGCGGCAGAAAGGCATAGATGTTGTAAAGCGGACCGAGAAGGTTCACGGCCAGCAGCTTCTCCCAGGTGTCCATTCCGGTTTCGGCCAGCTCGCCGTGGTAGCCGATACCCGCGTTGTTGACCAGGATGTCCAGGCCCCCGATCTCCTTGAGCACCCATCCGGCCATCTCGTTCACCTGCTCCCGGTCCATCACGTTGACCACGCGGGTGTGAACCGTGACATTGAAAGCGGCAAGCTTTTCCCTTGCCTCTTCCAGCCCCTCTTCATTGATGTCCGTGATGATGATCTCGCTGCCGGCCCGGGCGAACTCCTCGGCCGTGCAGAGGCCGATGCCGCTGGCCCCACCCGTGATCAATACCTTTTTCCCTTTTAGATTCTTCATATCGTTTCTCCTGTTGTCTTTGTCGGGCTCAGGCCCAGAAAGCCGAAGTCCACGACCTCGGTGATCAGTTCCTCGATGGACAGGGCCGGGTATTTCCGGTCCAGCCATGCCTCCACCGTCCGCATCCCAATGCCGATGATGGACTGGGAGACCACCTCTGAATTGCAGGGGCGGGCGTACCCGCTGGCAATGGCGTGGTCGAGGTAGTACTTGGCCAGCTGTGCAAGGCGGTCGTACATCCCTGAGAGGAGCCGGCTCATGTCGTCGTCCACTGCGGATGCCTCGCGCAGGAACACCAGGCAGAGCTCCCGGTTCCTTTCCACGACCCGTGCGGCCCTGAGAATGGCCGACAGGGACGCGTTCCGGTACTCCTCCACATTCGTGGGCAGATGCTCGCTCATGTCGGAGAACTCGGCGAGCAGCTCGTTGGTGAATCCTTCAATGAGCGTTTCGAAGATCTCGCGCTTGTGGGAGAAGTAGCGGTAAAAGGTCCCCTGTCCTACGCCGGCCTCTGCCACGATGTCCGAGACCAGGGGCTTGTGATAGCCGTTTCTGGCAAAGACCCTGGTGGCCGCCTTGAGGAGGTCCCGCCGGGTGCGCTCCTTGCGTTCGTGATCCCGTGTCTTTCTAAGGGCTGTCGGCATGAGGAGGTTCCTTTGTCAGGTGCTTTCGGTTTTCGATTGTGACACATTCTAATCGAAACGGACTGACGTGTCAATATCATTTTTTATAACATTATCAGGAAATTATAAAACGACGCTATGCGTCAAAATATATTGATGGGTGCGTTCAGAAGGGGGGATAATCCACGGTATTCACAGGAGGGTAACCCACGATATTCACAGGATAGGATTTTGGCCGTGGTGGCCGGCTCGTGCCAGCTGCGGGCCAAGTGCATGGGTTCGTAAATTTAATAACGTATTCGAAGGTGACTCAGGCAGGAATGTTGCGAGTGCAGCGAAGCAGCCCCCAGCCCAGAGGCTATCTGAACCAGGGGGTTGCCGCGTCGCCTCTAGCTCCTCGCAATGTCCATAAAATACATCACCGTATTTATGCCTACATGTACTAACCCACACTTACCATGCTTACACCGTCGCAGTATAAGGCTTCACGCAATGTGTGGGTTAAGGTAACGGTTCCTGAAGGAATGGGAACACATCCAGCACCACGATCGCTTTTGTGCCTTCCGGCACGTCCGTTCCGGCCGGTATGTTCAATGACACCTGGGACAGGTTGCCGGATGCGTCGGCTTCCGCGCTCAGGTTGGCATGGTAGTCCAGGTTCACGGCCTCGGTGGTTACCGTGTCCACCATGACAAGGGCCGGAACGTGCTCGTTCCGCGGGTAGGAGGCTCCCGGGTCCAGGGTAAAGGAAGCGGCGAGCGTCCCGGCCGTGGTGCCCGTGGGGGGCACGTAGACCAGGGTGCTTACCGCAATGCCCTCGGGCCGCCTGTTGGCTGTGCCCAGGGCGGAGTAGGGCCGCGTGATGTAGGTCCCAACGGCCAGAAGCTTTTCCGCCACGTTGTTGCAGAGCCCGGCCAGGGCCATGAGCGGACCGAAGGTGGGGATGGAGAGGCACTCCGCCTCTGCGTATGCGGACGCGCCCGGCTTCACCATGAGGTCGTCCCCGAGCTGCCCGCGCAGCTGGAAGATGTCAAAGGGGACCGGGACCTCGGTGACCTCCATCAGGAAGTTGGAATTGGAGAGGATGAAGAAGTCCTTCTTGTAGCGCCCGTTCAGCGGGAAGGTGAAGTCCGTGGCCGGGTCAGGCACGAGAACCCCTGCGTCGTTGAACACGCCGCCGATGGCCCAGATGAGAAACCTGCCCTCGTCCTTGGCGTCCGGCTCGGTCATGTCCAGGGTTCCCATGATCCAGTGGTAGCTGTCGAACCCGATCTGGTTCAGGCTGGGGAGCATGGGCGGCAGGGGCGCGGCGAGCCGCTTCCACTCCAGGGCGGTCACCTCGTTATCGGTCACCTCCAGCGGCACCTTCAATGCGGCCGAATCCTGGGCCTCCAGCTCCATGTAGTCCGAGAAGCTGCCTGCCCGGTCGCCGCCGATCACCAGGTTGCCGATGCGCAGGCCTCCGGTGAGATAGGCGCCGTCCATGAAGAAGTGATAAAGGGTTCCGGGATCCATGAATCCGTCGGGCAGGATGTGCACGTAGTGGCCGTCCGCCGATGGCTCGGCCTTGAAGGCAAGCTCGGGCCACACGTCCACGTCCAACTCCTCGGACGGGCAGGCAGACGGGTTGGTGCAGACCGCTGCGTCAATGGTGTCCCCCTCCTCCCGAACCACCAGGCGCGTGGTGATCACGGCCGCGGCCGGGATCGATGCCGGGTCCACCTGCTCGGTGGTCCCGCCCGTGGTCACGAAATACATGTCCACGATGTCGTCCGCAAAGGCCTCTCCGGGGTCTGTCTCACACCTCGGGTCCGCATTGTGGAGGCAGTAGTCATAGGGGAGATACCACACATACCCGTGCTCGCCTCCGATGTAGACCCCGTTGAGACCCAGGGCCGGCGATGCATTCAGGTCGTTCCGGTCCTTGAGTTCCGGGTCCCCGGGCGTCGTGTCATAGGACCAGCGCCTCTCGCCCGTGTCGCTGTTCAGGGCATAGAGCTTGCCGTTGCCGCATCCGAAGTACACGATGTCATACCCATCCTCCTCCGGCGCGGGCCCGATGGCCGGGGAGGATCGGACCGTGTCCCCTGCGTCATAGGTCCAGAGGAGGTCTCCCAGGGTGTTCAGGGCATACAGGGTGCCGTCCGCAGACCCGAAGTAAAGCGCGTTCGTGTTCTTCTCCTCGTCAACCCCAAGGGCCGGGGAACTGTAGATGTGGTCCGTGGTGGGGAAGGTCCACAGCACGGAGGCGGTATCCGGGTCAAGGGCGTACAGGGCGCTGTCAAAGGACCCGATGTAGACCGTGCCGTCCGATCCCACGGCCGCCGAGGAGGAGACAAACCCAAGGGTAGGGGTCTTCCACCTGGATGTGCCGTCCTGGTTCACGGCGTGGATCATGATGTCCAGGGATCCCCAGTAGATGGTTCCGTCGTCGGCAAAGGAGGCTGCAGACCAGGCGTTGCTGCCCGTGGTGTAGGTCCACTTGAGATCCCCTTCCTGCGTGAATGCGTAGTAGTTCCAGTTGGTGTTGCCTGCGTAGAGGGTTCCGTCGAATCCCATGACCACGTTGCCTTCCCACCAGTTGTTGTACCCGGGGCCCGGGTCCACGGTGGCCTCAAAGGTCCAGAGGAGCCGGTCCTGCGGGTCTGGTATGCCGTTGTCGGTCCTCAGGCAGTAGATGTTCCCGTCACCGGACAGGAACACCACCTTGGAGTAACCGAGCTCAGGGTCGAACCGTGTAATGGTGGCTGCCGAGTCGATGAGCTCGCCGGTGGTGAAGGTCCACTTCCCGGTTCCGTCCGGATTGATGGCGTAGAAGTTGTGGTCTGCGCTTCCCACGTAGACCGTGCCGTCACCGGAAACGATGGGTGTGCTGAAGATGCCCTTGGCGGTCTCAAAGGACCAGGGTTGATCAAGGGGTGTGCCTGCAGGGTACTCGGCAACGATGGGGCTCCGGCCCGTGTTCCTTCGGTCGTGCCGGAAGCTCGGCCAGGGGGCGTCCGCCTCCACCGGCACCTCGTAGAAGTAGGGGGCTTCCGGAGTGATCGCTTTCACTTGAATATAGAAGGGATCCGATTCGATAAAACCCAGGATGGGGATGTCCACGTGCACCTTTACAAGACTGGAGCCTGCGCCCGCAGGGAGATGGAGCACGATCTCCCCGTCGGTCCACGAGTCCACCTCCTCCACCAGGATCACTTCGGTGCCCTGTGTAAAGGAGATGTAACTTTCCCCCTGGCTCGAACCAAAGCTGCTGCCCAGGATGCGAACCTCTCCTTCAGGCTCAACAAGGGAAGGGTCAATGGAGGTTATGCAGCCGGTGAACAGGAATACGGCGCACAGCATTACAAGACTCGTGATTACCCAGGGCGCTTTCATCTCAGGTCTCCTTCAGGTCGGTGTTGTTCATTCCACCGCCTGATCAACCAGGGCGGGTCATTTGT
>CAZSUQ010000274.1:0-6919 GCA_964609935.1 uncultured Thermodesulfobacteriota bacterium
TGCTGCAGACCGTGGACATCGGCCCTTCCGAGATCCAGCTGTCCACCATTGCCTTTTTGCTCGGCATGCCGAGATAAGCTCGCAGGGGTTGTGATGCCTAGAATCAAGGTCAAGAGTTCAGCGTGCACGGGATGCAGGATGTGCGAGATGGCCTGCTCGGTGAACAAGTACCGAATATTCAGCTCCAGGCGGAGCCGCATCTGGATCGAGACGGACGCCAGGGTCGGCAAGGACATTGCGCATGTGTGCCAGCAGAACATCAAGGCCTGCCGCGCCAGGGGGGAAGATCTGCCCCAGTGCATCGCCGCCTGTCCCGCGGCAGGGGAAACGGACCCGCCCATCTTCTGGGATGGCTCCACCTCCATGGTCATGCTCATCCCGCGGGAATCGTGCATGGACTGCCTCGCCTGCATGAAGGCCTGCCGCTTCCAGGCCATCCGGTTGGATACGGTGGACAGGACCCTGATCAAGTGCCACCTGTGCAAAGGGGACCCGCAGTGCATCACGATCTGTGTCACCGATGCCATCCAGCACGAGGGAGGGGACAAGGCGAAGGGGGAGGGAGCGGTGAGCCCTTCCTCAGAGACCGGGGGGCATTAAAAAAATCATCATGAAGGGACTTTTATCCCGAGCTCATTTGAACAGGAACATAAGGTGACATGAAAGATACGAGCAAGCTCTATGGCTGGAATGGGAAGGTTCTGGAGGTGGATCTCTCCACGGGAAGGATTTCCACAGAGGCTCTGGATCGAGACCTCCTGCGGGGCTACCTGGGTGCGCGGGGGCTGAATAGCCGGCGCCTCTACGACCTGCTGGCCCCGGGTGTGGATCCCCTTTCCGAGGAAAACGTGATGCTCCTCTCCACAGGGCCCATGTGCGGGACCATTGCACCCGGGAATTCCCGAATGAGCCTGGCGGCCAAGACCTTTGAAAAGGTCCATATCGGCATGTCCAACGTGGGGGGGAAGTTCGGGCCCGAACTGAAGTATGCAGGTTATGATCAGATCCTGCTGAGAGGGAAGGCAGAGACCCCCGTGTATCTCTGGATCGACGATGACCGGGTGGAGTTGAGACCTGCGGACCACCTCTGGGGAAGGGATACCTGGGAGACCGAGGAGCGGATCAAGGAGGAGGCCGGCACCCGTGATATCCAGATCGGCTCCATCGGCCCTGCCGGGGAGAACCTTGCCCGCTTTGCCTGCATCATCTTCAACATCAACCGGGCGGCCGGCGAGACGGGCCTTGGCGCCATCATGGGCGCAAAGAAGCTCAAGGCCATTGCCGTCCGGGGGAGCCGGCCCGTGACGGCCGCCCGGCCGGAAGAGCTCTTCCACTATTCCAGGGAACTCGTCCAGCGGATCACCCATAACGACTTCTACTCCCTGATCGCGGATTACGGCACCCTTGCCGGGGTCACGTTCTACGACATGATGGGATATCTCTGCATAAAGAACTACGGCCAGACAGGCGACTGGGAGGGGACCGAGAAGATCGGTGCCGTGGAACTTGCAAAGCACTTCAAGAAGCCCGTGGCCTGTTTCGGCTGCCCCATCCACTGCAGCCACCACTTCAAGATCGAAGAAGGCCCCTACAAGGGAGAAGAGGGCGCCAAGCCCGAATTCTCCACCACCCAGGTTCCCTTTGGGGCCTGCCTGGGCGTGGACGATCCTGAAGCCCTGCTCAAGTTCCTGAACCTGTCAAACCGCTACGGGATCAACACCCGCGAGTTTCCCTACATCCTCAGTGTTGCCATGGACTGGTATGAGAACGGCATCATCTCGAAAAAGGACACCGACGGAATCCCCCTTGAATGGGGAAACGTGGAGAGCGTGCTCACGATGATGGAACGGTCTTCCCTGCGGCAGGGGTTCGGGGACCTCCTGGCCGACGGGACCGAGATTGCGGCCCGGCAGATCGGCAAGGGGGCCGAGCGGTTCGTGAGCTCGTGCCGGGGCGTACAATGCGGCGGAGAAGAGGTGAAGGTCCTCATCGGGACCGCATTGAACTATGTCACGGCCACCATCCCCGCACACGTGGAAGAGGGGATGCCCATTGTGGAGATCAAGGGCATGGATTCCAGGGAGGCGATTCAAAAGTTCGGCTCGGACGACCTGGACCCGCTCTCCTACAACAAGGCGGCTGTCACCATCTACTACCAGGACCTCTGCCTGGCATGCGATATCCTCGGTGTCTGCAAGTTCTTCACCGAGTGGACAGGGCAGGAGTTGAGCTTCCCGGAGCTTGCCCGGCTCTTTGAGATGTGCACGGGCATGGACATGGATGAGAAAGAGGTGCGCAGGATCAGCACCCGGGTGAGGAACGTGGAGCGGGCCTTTCTCGTGCGGGAGGGGATCACGAGAAAAGACGACAGGATGACAGGCAAGGTCGTGGAGCCCATCCCAAAGGGGCAACGTGTGGGACTGACCCTGGACGAGGAGAAGTTTTCCAATCTTATGGATGAGTATTATGAGCGCAGGGGATGGGACGTAAACAGCGGCATCCCCACAGAGGAAACACTGCAGGAGCTGGCGTTGGGGGATGTGGCGGAAGAACTGAAACAGAAAGGCCATCTTCCCTGATGCAGGATTCTTGAAAACAAACCCAGAAAGGAGAACGCAATGGCAATCGAGCAGCCCAGGGCCTGGTTTGAAAAGGAACTCCCGGAAAAGGTCAGCAGCGATCCGAACGTGGTGGAGGGTTTTGACGGTGTGCTGAGCTTCAACATCACCGGTGACAACGGAGGGCAGTGGGGCGTGGAGATCCGGGACAAGGTTCTCACCGTGACCGAGGGCGAACACGAGAAGCCCGACATCCTTGTGACCATGAAGGCCCCTGATTTCGTGAACTTCATCAACGGGAAGCTGAACGGGCAGATGGCCTTTATGACCGGCAAGCTCAAGGTGAAGGGGAATATGCAGCTTGCCATGAAGCTCAACAAGCTGATCTAGCTCTTGCATCCAGGGGGCGGGCGCTGATCCGCGTACCGTCCCTGAACCGAATACGCAAGGGATCCCTGGAGGGGGGCGTGTTTCACTGCATTGTCGGATACGCGTTCGGGAGGAGATGACCCGGTTCCGGGAGGATGACCCGGGCCCATCTTGCGGTGGAGAATCCCACCGGACCGGATCCGGCAATCAGCAGTGGACACCACGTACATGAAAAGGCAGCGCAGCAACACAGGGCGAACATGCTGTCTCCCCCCGCGGTTTTCAGGGAATGAATGAGAGAGGGGTTTTCATGAATGTCTCCGACTGGTTGACCCGGCGATCCTATCTACACCCGGAGAAGGAAGCCCTGGTCTTCGGTGACCTCCGGTTGACCTACGGCGAATTCAGCGATCGGGTGAACAGGCTCACCCATGCCCTCATGGAAAAGGGGTTCTGCAAGGGAGACCGGCTGGCCATCTACAGCCTGAACTCCAACGCGTTCCTGGAGATGGTGTTTGCATGTGCCAGGCTTGGCGTGATCGTGGTGCCCATCAATTTCAGATTCGCTGCGCTGGAGATCGAATTCCTGATCAAGGACAGCGGTGCACGGAGCCTGTTTGCGGACACGAGCCTGTTCGGGGTGATCCAGGGGATCGTGCCGGGCCTGGAGCTTAAGGAGCTCATCATCGCAGGGGATCCTGTGCCGGAAGGCGCCATCCCCTATGAAAAACTTCTGGAGGGGCGGCCTTCCTCTGCTCCTTCAACAGATGAAACCGTGGGAGGAGAGGAGCCCTTTTCCCTCATGTACACGTCAGGCACCACGGGAAGGCCCAAGGGGGCCATCCTCACCCACCGCAACCTGTTCTGGAACGCGCTCAACACCCTTCACGGATTCCAGCTCAACGCACAGACACGATTCCTGATCTCGGTTCCCCTGTTCCATGCGGGCGGACTCAACGGGGGGGCGGTGCCCACCCTGTACGCGGGCGGCACCATCGTCCTTGAGGCCTTCTTCAATCCCGAGGCAACGCTGGAGCAGATCCGGAAGGAGCGGATCACCTTTCTGGGGGGCGTGCCGATCATGTTCCAGATGATGCTGGAGATATCCGGCTTTGACCAGGTGGACACCCGTTCCATCAAGACCGCCATGACCGGGGCCATGCCCGTTCCTGTTCCACTTATCAAGGCCTACCAGAAGAAGGGCATCTCCTTTCAGCAGTCCTACGGCCTTACAGAGGCCACCAGCTCGGTCTGTCACCTGCGACACGAGGATGCGCTTCGAAAAACCGGAAGTGCGGGAAAGCCGTTCCTCCATGTGGAGGTGCGGATCGTGAAGGAGGACGGGGAAGAGGTTCGGCCCGGGGAAATCGGGGAGATCCATGTTCGAGGCGGAAACGTGATGAAGGGCTACTGGAACCGGCCCGAGGAGTCGGCAGCGACCCTGCAGGACGGATGGCTCAGGACCGGGGACATGGCCACCGTGGATGAGGAGGGGTTTGTCTTCATCAAGGACCGGAAGAAGGACATGATCATCAGCGGCGGGGAGAACATCTACCCGGCCGAGGTGCAGTTCGTGCTCAGCGAACATCCCATGGTGGCGGACGTGGGCGTGATCGGGGTCCAGGACCCCAAGTGGGGAGAATCGGTGCGGGCCGTGATCGTGGCGGCACCCGGGCACGAGCCGACCCTGGAGGACATTCTCTCCTTTTGCGAGGGTCGCCTGGCCAGGTACAAGTGCCCGAGATCCATCGTTCTGGTGGAGGAACTGCCAAAGAACGCACTGGGAAAGATCCTGCACAGGGAGCTGAGAGAGCAGCACGGTACATGACCTGGTGCGGTTCTGCAGGCCCTGCCCTCGTGAGAGGGGAGAAGACTCGGAATGCAAACAAGGAGAAGAGAAATTGAGTAGCCGAGACGGAAAGATCTATCGGTTGGGCTGCGACATCGGCGGCACGTTCACGGACGCGATCCTTCTGAACACGGAGACCAACACGCTCCACGCCGGAAAGGTGCTCACCACACCGGACGATCCATCCGTGGGTGCCATCCTGGGGATCAAGGAGGTGCTCGACGCACAGGGCGTTGATCCGGATACGGAGCTTGCGGACATCATTCACGGCACGACCCTTGTGATCAACGCCATCATCAACCGGTCAGGGGCCAAGACGGCTCTGCTCGTGACCGAGGGATTCCGGGACTTCCTGGAGGTCGGCCGCGGAGGGCGCTGGGACAACTACGACATGTACATCCAGATGCCGAAACACCTCGTGCTGCGCAGGTACAGGAAGGGCATCCGGGAGCGGGTCAACCGGGAGGGCAAGGTCTACGTGGAGTTCGACGAAGAACAGGCAGAGGCCGTTGTGCGCGAACTCATGGAGGAAGGTATCGAGGCCTTTGCCGTATGCTTTCTCCACTCGTTCCGGAACCCGGTGCACGAGAAGAAGATGAAGGAGGTCATCCACCGGCTGGACCCCAATGCCCAGGTGACCCTCTCCTCTGAACTGATCCCGGAGATACGCGAGTACGACCGGGCTTCCACCACGGTGGCCAACGCCTACACCCTGCCCAACATGAGGCGGTACATCTCCAAGTTCCGGGAGGACCTGGAAGGGATCAACTTCGGCGGCGAGTTCTTCATGATGCTCTCCCACGGGGGGATCACCACACCGGAGACGGCCAGCGACTTCCCGATTCGCGTGCTGGAGAGCGGCCCTGCCGCAGGCGCCATCTACTCCTCCTATCTCGGGCAGTTGAAGGATGTGGACAGGCTCCTCTCCTTTGACATGGGCGGAACCACGGCAAAGAGCTGTCTCATCGAGGGCGGCAAGCCGGTGGTGACCAAGGAGTTCGAGATCGCCCGCATTGCCCGCATCAGGAAAGGGAGCGGGCTGCCCATCAACCTTCCGGTGATCGAGATGGTGGAGATCGGTGCGGGCGGGGGAAGCATCGCCCAGGTGGATGAAATGGGGCTGGTCACCGTGGGGCCGCGGAGCGCGGAGGCCAAGCCGGGGCCGGCCTGCTACGGCCAGGGGGGTGAAGAGCCCACCGTGACGGACGCTGATCTCGTGCTCGGCTACCTGAACGAGGACTTCTTTCTGGGCGGCAAGATGTCTCTGGACAGGGGAAAGGCGGAGGGGGCCATCCAGAAGGGGGTTGCCCAACCAACCGGCCTTTCCCTGGAGGAGGCCGCCTGGGGGATTCACAAGATCGTGAACGAGAACATGGCCCGCACGGCCCGCGTGCAGGCCGTTGAAAAAGGGTTGGACATCACCGATTACACCATGGTGGCCTTTGGCGGCGCAGGCCCGGTACATGCTTACGGTGTCAGCAAGATCCTCGGCCTGAAGCAGTTTCTCGTCCCGGCCTGTGCGGGCGTGGCCTCTGCCGTGGGTTTCCTCGTTGCACCCCTCTCCTTTGACTTCATCCGGACCTACATGATGCACCTGGACAAGATCAACTGGAAGGCCCTGAACGAGATCTACGACGAGATGGAGGCAGAGGGGAGGGAGTATCTTCACCGCGCAGGGATCACGGATGCAGAGATCTCGGTGATGCGCTCTGCCGACATGCGTTACGTCCTCCAGGGGCGGGAGATCAACGTGCCCGTCCCTTCGGGCAAGTTGAGCGAGGAGCATTTCGATGCGATCCAGAACGCCTTCAACGAAGAGCATTCCATGAAGTACGGCTGGATGTATCCCGAACTGGACGTGATGGGCCTGAACTGGAAGATCGTGGTGTCCGGGCCGGATCCCAAGTTCCAGCTGTGCGAGGTGGAGGCCGGGAGCCGTGACCTGGCCAAGGCCAGGAAGGGGGAGCGAAAGGTGTACTTCCCTGAGACCGGGTTTGCCTCCTGCGACGTTTATGACCGTTACCTCCTGCCGCCCGCGTCCGTTATGGAAGGGCCGCTCGTGGTGGAGGAGGCGGAGAGCACCACCGTGGTGGGGCCTGGGGGGCGTTGTGAAACGGATACGTACCTGAACCTGATCGTATCC
>CAZSUQ010000275.1:0-6896 GCA_964609935.1 uncultured Thermodesulfobacteriota bacterium
CCGTTCATGTATGGATGGGTCTGACTGAATTTGTGTAAAAGTAGAATCATCTAGTATACCATGTTTTCCTGTCCAGGTCTCCCACCAGAAAGAAAAAAGCTCATCCGATCATCTGCTTGATGAAACGGAGAGCTTTTTTGTAAGGGGTGCCGGGGGGCGAGACCGAATCGTATCCCTGCCCGGCACTTCGTGCTTTATCTGCCCGGGCCCGACCCTGGGTAACAGACAAGAATCAACTCACTCTGTAGCCAGGAGGAAGATATCAGAGATGTGAAGATCCAAGCTAGCCTGATCCGCCTGCCTTCTTGTATGCCATAATGGCAATGACAAGGGCTGTGAACGCAACGAGGAAATTGAAAGCTGCCATGGTTCCTCCTTTTCCCGTTTTCATTCCTTTATGAAACAGCCGGTTTCCTTCCGTCACCTACATCACTCCCTTTCATGTCTTACCTGGAATCACGAGTACACATCCTGTAAGTGCCGATCTTGACATGAAAGATTCAGTTGATTATACGGAATTGAACAATTTTTGCAACTCAAAAAACAAGAAAAAATTGCATGTTTATAACATTTCTATAAAACCTTGCTTCAACTATGAGGGGCAAACCATATTTTCGATTGGCGTGTTCACGATCGGCCTGTTAATGTATGGTTTTCCCGTTTAAGTTCAACAGCCTCACGTCCATCGTTTAGAAAACCGTTGAAAAAGTCCTCTGCAGGGAGAAACGAACATGCCGGGATTGCGTGATTACGAGAACAGGGTCGCCGTTGTCACCGGCGCGTCAAGCGGTATCGGTGCAGAGGTGTCCTGTCTGCTTGCCAGGAAAGGGATGCGCGTTGCCCTTGTCGCACGCCGGCGGGAACGCCTGGAGGCTCTTGCATCAAAGATCAAGGATGCGGGAGGAGATGCATCGGTTCACACGTGCGACGTTGCCGACCGCAACGCGGTGAGCGCTTGCGCCCGGGAAACCATGGGCCGATATGACCGACTGGACCTCCTTGTGAACTGTGCGGGCTATGCACGGCACGTGCTGTTCAAGGATCATGACGTTAACGACATCGAGCAGATGATGCAAACGAATGTTCTCGGTACCGTGTACTGGATCAAACAGGCCCTGCCTGTCATGCGCAAACAGGGGGCCGGATGGATCATGAACTTCTCCTCCTTTGCTGGGCTCGTGTCCCAGCCGGACGAAGCCGCCTACACAGCGACGAAATTCGCCGTCACGGGCCTCTCCGAGGCCCTTGCCTGCGAGTTAGAGCCCCTCGGCATACACGTGATGTGCGTCTATCCTGTTCTCGTGGAAACGGAAATGTTCACGCCGGAGGTCATGGCAAGGATGCCGAAGGAGACCAAAAATCGCTTCATGACGGCCGACAGGTTCGCGGCGGAAACCCTCAAGGCCCTTGAAAAGGGAGAACATCACGTTGTTCTTCCCCGAAGCTACCGGGGCGTAGTGACCCTGAAGAGCCTGTTTCCGAAGATGATGACACGGAAGATCGGAGCCGTGAAGTTACAGGGGCTCAAAGATCTCAATAGCTGAAGGGGGCCTTGCGGTCTCGACCTGAGGAGTTTTACATGAAGAATCCATGGATCCGAGCAGCGGTCCTGCTCGTTCTGCACCTGTCGGCACTTTCCATGCTGTTGGCATGCAACCAGGGGGGCCATCCCGCTGCCGGGTCCCTGTGCGGTGATGGGACCTGTGCACAAACGGAATCCTGTGACGCTTGCCCTGCCGACTGTGCCTGCGAAATCCTTGCCGCAACCCCTCCCATGGGATGGAACTCGTGGAACAAGTTCGGGTGCGACATCCACGAGGACCTCGTCAGAGAAACAGCTGATGCCATGGTTTCCAGCGGCATGCGAGAGGCAGGCTACCGCTATGTCAACCTGGATGACTGCTGGCAGACGTCCAGGGATGAAGACGGAACCATTGTTGCGGACCCGGACAGGTTTCCCAGCGGAATCGCCGCCTTAGCGGATTATGTTCATGCCAGAGGACTCAAGTTCGGACTCTACACCGATGCGGGCCGAAAAACCTGCCAGGGGAGACCCGGAAGCTACGGGTACGAGGAAATCGATGCCAGGACCTATGCGTTGTGGGGCGTGGACTACGTAAAGGTCGACTGGTGCTATACAGAGGGGCTCCGCCCCAGGATTCGCTATACGGTCATGAAAGAGGCCCTGGAGGCCTCCGGACGGGACATCGTGTTCAGCATCTGCAACTGGGGGTGGGACGATCCATGGGTCTGGGGACCGCATACCGGTCAACTCTGGAGGACCTCGGGAGACATCACGGATCTGTATATCAGTATGCTGCTGAATCTTCGTCTGACGGAAAACTGGGCGGCCTTTGCCGGCCCCGGTCACTGGAATGACCCGGATATGCTCGAGGTGGGAAACGGGGGGATGACCCATGACCAGTACCGGGCACATTTCAGCCTCTGGGCCATGCTAGCCGCACCGCTGATTGCAGGAAACGACCTTCGCTACATGTCACCCGAAACCCTCGAGATCCTCACAAACAGGGAGGTCATTGAAGTCAACCAGGATCCTTCCGGCATACAGGGAGTCAAGGTCAGGGGCGCCCAGGGGCGTGAGGTCTGGGTCAAGCCTCTTTCCAGACCCGGAGAGAGGGCGGTCCTGCTGTTCAACCTCTCGTTCACGACCCCCTTGAATATCCGTGTGGACTGGAGCGATATTGGACTGGCTCCTGGAGGCGCCCAAGTAAGGGACCTGTGGGCCCATGAGGACCTCGGCATCTTTCACGACAGCTTCAGCGATACGGTTCAGCCCTCGAGTGGTACCATGCTGAAGATCACGGGAAGCGAGCACGTCCCCCCTGCGGGTCTCTCCTGGTTGAGCGATCTCCCCTGGAAACATGCGGTGGGCACCCTCGGGCCTGTTGAAAGGGACATGAGCGCCGGGGGAAACGGGAGGAATGACGGGATACCCATCCGCGTGGGTGATCAAACCTATGAAAAAGGGCTCGGCGTGAGCGCGGCATCCATCGTCCTCTTCCACCTGGGGGGTGACTGCTCGTTCTTCACATCCGACGTGGGTGTGGATGAAGAAGTGGATTACCTGGGATCCGTATCCTTCGAGGTCTGGGCGGACGGAGACCTGCTGTTCGATAGCGGCCTCATGACCGGTGAGATGCCTCCAAAACATGCCCGGGTTTCCCTGTCCGGAAAAGAGGAGCTCAAGCTTTTCGTGGACGCCGGCGGGGACAACATCTGGGACGATCATGCGGACTGGGCCGGTGCACAAATCCTGTGTGAATAACGGTTCAGCCTGAATCCCTGATCCTCATCCAATGACAAAAGACATGGCCTCTTTTGCCCTGAGACGATCCTTCCTCTGTTCGGCCCCGATTTATCACACGCCCTGTTCACAGCTTGCTCACTTGCTTTGCCTTGCATCCATTCCTCTTCCGGGGCTGTCCACTCCTGAGGCACATGACGCTGGCTTCACATCCTGATAATATAATGGGATTGTTTCCTCGAGCAGGACCATCCGAAAAGGGAAGGGCAATGATTACACTGCTGGACTACGGGGCAGGCAACGTCAGAAGCGTGGTCAATGCACTGGAGAAACTCGGTGAGACCGTGCACGTCGTTTCCGCGCCGGAGGACATCCTGTCTGCGCAAAAGCTCTTGTTCCCGGGTGTGGGTGCGTTCGGCAGCATGATGCGCATCCTGAAGGAGAAGAATTACGTAGAACCTCTCATGGCCTACCTGCGTGACGACCGCCCTTTTCTCGGAATCTGCCTTGGACTGCAGGCCCTGTTCGAAGGGAGCGAGGAGGCACCCGGCGTCAACGGCCTGGGCTTCCTCAAAGGCACGGTCACACGGTTCAACGTACCCTTGTCGGTTCCCCACATCGGATGGAACGGCATCTGCGTCAAGAAGCCCTCGAAGATCTTCCAGGGTTTGCAGGGCAACGAGAAATTCTATTTTGTCCACTCCTATCACGTGGCGCCCGAGGAAGATGCATCGGTCCTGACCACCACGGATTATGGGTATTCCTTTGTCAGCGGGATCCAGAAAGGCAACGTGACCGCCATCCAGTTCCACCCGGAGAAGAGCGGGACCGCCGGGCTCAGGATCCTGGAAAACTTCCTGGACGACCGGGCAGCACCTGCCTGTCCGGAACGCACCCGCGAAGAGACGAGGCTGGCCAAAAGGATCATTGCCTGCCTGGACGTGCGTTCCGATGACCGGGGAGACCTGGTGGTCACCAAGGGAGATCGTTATGACGTGAGGGAGAAAGGGATCGTGAGGAATCTCGGCAAACCGGTGGAACTTGCAGGTCGTTATTACCTGGAAGGCGCCGATGAGATCACGTTCCTGAACATCACGGGTTTCCGGGATTTTCCTCTTGAAGACATGCCCATGCTCGAGGTGCTGAGGAGGACCTCGGAGAACGTCTTCGTGCCGTTGACCATCGGGGGAGGGATCCGCGATTACACGGACAAGGACGGCAGGACCTACACCTCCCTGGAGGTGGCCACCGAGTACTTCAGGTCCGGTGCCGACAAGGTTTCCATCGGAAGCGACGCGGTCCTCATCGCAGAAGAAACCATCTCCACAGGCCGGGAAACAGGAAAGAGCGCCATTGAGGAAATCTCGCGCGTGTACGGAAACCAGGCCGTGGTCATTTCCATCGATCCCCGGCGTGTCTATGTAAAATCACCCGATGATGTCCGCCACCCCGTGATTCGAACCCGTTTTCCCGGCCCCGACGGAGAAGCGTACTGCTGGTACCAGTGCACGATCAAGGGGGGCCGCGAGGGAAGAGACCTGGATGCCGTGACCCTGGCGCGGGTCTGCGAAAGGCTCGGCGCCGGAGAAATCCTCTTGAACTGTATCGATCGGGACGGGACCAACCTCGGGTTCGATCTCGAGCTGATCCGTTCCATCAAGGAGGCGGTGACGATCCCGGTCATCGCTTCCAGCGGTGCCGGCTCAGCAGAGCATTTCCACGAGGTCTTCACCGAGACCGAAGCGGAATCGGCCCTGGCGGCCGGCATCTTTCACCGGAAGGAAGTCATGATTGCCGATGTGAAAGGCTATCTGAACGGGAAGGTTGATATCAGACCCTGGGAGGATCCATGTCCCTGAAGATCCTTTTGATCACACCGGACGCCAACATGCACAAGCTGTTTGTGGGATCCCACGTCCGGTCCTTTCGCGAAGCGCCCCTGTCCCTGAGCACCCTTGCCGCGTTTACGCGCGACGATCCGTCCATTCAGTACAGGCTCGTGGACGAGAGTGTGGATCCGGTTCCTCTGGATGAGCAGGCAGACCTGGTGGGCATCAGCGTCATCACCGGCACGGCACGACGCGCCTATGCACTGGCAGACCACTTTCGGAGCCGGAACATCCCTGTCGTGCTCGGGGGTGTTCACGTCACCGCTCTTCCCGAGGAGGCCAAACAATATGCGGACGCGGTTGTGATCGGCATGGCGGACCGGACCTGGCCTCACCTGCTCCAGGACCTCAAGGCCGGGACGTTGAAGAAGGAGTACCGTGCGGAAGAGGAGCAGGGGGACATGGCCGAGAACCTTCCCACGCCTCGCTGGGACCTGCTTCGAAAGAGCGGGTACATGGCCCCGTACACGATTCAGTTCACGCGGGGTTGCACACATGCGTGCGACTTCTGCATGGTCCCCGTGGTGTGGCGGCGATTCCAGAAACGTCCCGTGGCGGATATCATCCGAGACATCAAGGCGCTTCCTGGCAAACGTTTTGCCGTGAGCGACGTGAGCCCCTTTGAAGATGAGGAATGGTCCAAGGAGCTCCTCAAGGCCATGATCCCCCTGAAGAAAAAATGGGGCGCTCTGGCCACGGCGAGAATCACGGACGATCCCGAACTGTTCGATCTGCTGGTTCGGGCAGGCTGCTCCTACCTGCTCATCGGGTTCGAATCCGTGGAACAGCAGACCCTGACAGGCATCGCCAAGGGCTTCAACCGTGCGGACGGCTACGAAGAACTGATGCGCCGTCTGCACGATGCGAATATCGTTGTGCAGGGCACCTTCGTGTTCGGATTCGATCACGACACCAAGGACGTTTTTGCCCGTACCGTGGACCGCATCCAGGCACTGAAGATCGACATCCCACGCTATTCCATCTACACACCTTACCCGGGCACGCGCCTGTTCCAGCGCCTGGAGCAGGAGGAGCGCATCCTGAGCTATGACTGGGGAGACTACGACACCATGCACGTGGTCTTCCGTCCGACGAACATGTCCCCTGTGGAGCTTTACGAGGGCTTCCGCTGGGCTTACCGGGAGACCTTTCGCCTCGGAAGCATCCTGAAACGCACCCTGGCCCGCGGCCGAAACTTCCCCATCACGTTCGTGGGCAACCTCGCGTACCGGGTGTACGTCAAACGTCTGTATCGTCAGAAGGCCTTTGAGATGCCTGTGACCGCCCGTGCCGGCCACCAGATCGTGGAGCGTACCGTTGGACACCTTCCGAACGAGCGAGCGGAAAACGCCTAGGCCTATCCGCTCTTCGACTCGTTCCTTTCGCCAGGAGACCGAGATCCTTGACCGCTGAGATGCCTCTAGAACGCCCCTTGAGCGCCCTGGAAAAGACCATCTGGCTTGCAAGGTATGCAGGACCCTACAACTGCCTTGCCATCGCAGAGGTTGAGGGCCCCCTCACCGTTGAGGTCCTGCGAGAGGCGCTCGACTGCCTGCAGCGCCGGCATTCCCTTCTCCGTGCCAGGATCTGTGTCGAGAGGGGCAGGGTGCTTTACCGGACACAGGACGTACCGCCCATCCCTCTCCGCGTGCAGGACACGCCGGAGGGAGCATGGGAGGCGGAAGCGGAACAGGAATTGACCGTTCCCATTGAATGGGATACCGGACCCCTTCTCCGGTGTG
>CAZSUQ010000276.1:0-6895 GCA_964609935.1 uncultured Thermodesulfobacteriota bacterium
GAAGTATTGAACCTGGTTCCAGAACGAGGTGATCTTGGTGGTAAAGGCCTCAATCTCCCCGGGTGTGAGGGGATCGCCCACGTCATCCCTGAGAAACTCGAAGGGGAGGGAATCCGGATAGGATTTCGCAATCCTGCCGCTGTTCGGGGCAGCCGCGTCCCGGCTGCTGCTCCCTGAGTGCCCGAGAGAGTCCGCTGGCTGTCCCTGTTGTGAACCCTTCTCCCCCTCGGCCGGGACGGTTCTCACGAGACGGATGCCCACATATCGGGTACGGAAATCCGGGGAAAATCCGGATCGGTAGGCGGATCGGCAGCGGGCCGCTCCGTCGAAACGGACGCTCCCTCCGCGGGCCACCCGGTAGTGGCTGTCCGCAGGTCCCACAGGGTCTGTTTCAATGCCAGGGTAATCGCCGTGGTATCCATCCCAGCACCACTCGGCAACGTTTCCGTTCACATCATAAAGGCCCCAGTCATTGGGCGTCTTTTTTGCGCCGGGATGGGTGGTATAGTTTGCATTGGCGCAGTACCAGCCAATGGCGTCGAGGTTCGGATCCAGGGGGGAGCACGCCCTGTTCGTGACGGATCCGTTGAAAAAGGCCGTGTCCGTACCGGCCCGTGCCGTGTATTCCCATTCCGCTTCCGTGGGGAGGCGATATCCCCCGCATTCGTAGACAGAGGAAACACCGTTCAAGGCTACCTGCGAGGAAGCGATCCCGCCGTTGTCCTTGCAGAAGTCCACGTCATCCCCAGGGGCCCCGTCTGTGCATTCAATGCCTGAAAGCACATAACAGGCCGGGAGGCCCAGGGCCTCGGATTTCTTTATGGAATAGGCCAGGGCATCGTACCAGCTCACCTGTTCCACAGGCAGGTTGGGGTTATCCCCCAGAGGAGGGAAGAAGCTCGGGTTGTATCCCATCACGGCCTCGAACTCGCTCTGGGCCACCTCCTTTGTCATGACTTCGAGATCGTTGGACAGGGTCACCGGGTGCAGGGCCTCGTCGCTGCCGCGGCCCGTCTCGCTTTCAGGGCTTCCCATCACAAAGGTCCCACTGGAAATCGGAACGAATTCTTTTGTACACCCCTGGAGGGAGATCAGGACGATGAGGATGAGCAGGGGGGCCCTCAGGGCAAGGGAAGTGTTCAGCAGTTTCATGTGAAGCACCTCATTAATCAATTGTCATGTTGTTTTAACCTAAATAATAAGCTGCCATAAAGAGACAGGAAATTCAAGAGGTTATATGTTCTTGACACTTCAAGGGGCCGGTCTGAACAGAGGGCAGAGGCGTGAACGGATCCGGGTTTTCAACAAGAGGGGAAGCATGTGGAAGGGAATGTGTGTGCTTTTCCAACGTGGTGGGAAGCAAGCTCAAATTGATCCGTGGGTCATGGAAGAGATCCGACCGCCTGAATCCGTGGGGAGCCACCCCTTTTTCCCGTCCGGCAGCTCGATCTTCCACCAGCCCTTTTCCTGGTCCAGGATCCGGAATTCAGCCCCTTCGTGAAGGATGAACAGGGTCGTGTCCTTGTGGCTGAATCCGGCACGGACAGGGGCCTCCTGAAGCAGGACCACACCGCCTCGGTTGTGAAAGGTTTCCACGTACTTGATCGTAGCCGAGGCTGCCATGACAAGGCTGATGAGCAGGGTCAGGGCAATGCTCCACCGGACCCATTCGCTGTCCCGGAAGAGCCGGACAAGGAGAGAGCCCCAGAAAAGGACGTTCAGGATGCAGAATGCCAGGAGGAGCCCCTTGAAGCTCATGCCGAAATACCAGAAGGCCAGGGTTCGCCAGAGAGAGGAGGGCGCCTGTTCGATACGGTCCTGGGTCAGGGATCGTGCATAGTGAAGGTTTGCCTTGAGGTCCCCGTCCCGTGGCAGAAACAGGAGGGCTCTTTTGTAGTTGAGGATGGCTCGACCGGTCTCGCCAAGACGGACATAGCAGTTTCCCAGGTTGTAAAGGAGGTGCCCGTTTCTGTGACCGCTCTCAAGGATGGCCTCGTAAGCCTTTGCCGCCTCGGCATAGTCCCCCTCCAGGTAATCCTGATTGGCCAGCACAAGGCGTTCGGGGACGTCCATGGGCCGGGAGGAGGCTTCTTCCCCGGCTTCCCTGTTTCCCAGAGGACCGGGTGGTGCAGCATCCGCCTGGTTCGCTTCGGCCGCTGCCATGGGAAGAAGGATGAAAAGCAAAAGAGCGAGGAACCCCGGGAGCATGGGATGACGCCGCTCGTGGAAGAAGGCTTTATGCAGCATGCTGGCCGGGCCCTTTGATTTCAACGCGGCACCCTTCATGACGAACCCTTCAAAGTTTCTTGTCGAGCTTTGAGACGAATTGTCTGGCCCTGTTGAATTTCTCTTCCCTTTCCTTGCGATCCCCCTCTGTGGACCCGTACTGGCAGTGCTCCAACTCTTCCAGAAGGGTGTGGATGCTCTGAATCATACCCGTCTTGATGCCCTTGCCCTTAAGGCACCGGTCCACCTCGGCAGGCGTGTAGGCAAGGGTCGAAAGGTTCAGCTTGTCTCCGATCAATCCCTTGACGGCCCGGGCGAGCCTGCTGTAGAACTCCCTGTCCTCTGTGCGGCCCATGAGCCTTCGCGCCTCTTTCAGCTCCAGGTTGGCCTTTTTCCTTGCCTCCTTCTTCCTGACCAGGTGGGGATCCACCTCCAGTCGCTCCTTCCTGCGCTTTACGAAGAAGGTGATAAAGAACGCACAGGGGGGCAGGAGCACGGCAATCAGGTAAGGAGCCATGGCCCCCCCTGCGGGTGCATGGGACCCTGCACCCACCAGTCCCGTGTGGATGGGGAGGATATCCTTTCCGAGGATCTGAATCCGTCTCCTGGGCCCGGGCAGGAACGGGGAGCCGGCAAGGTGGGCAGATTCGCTCTGCTCCCCCTTTGATACGGCAAGCATGATGGGGGCTGTCCTGGCCACCTGGTATTCGCCCTTTGACGGGTCGAAGTAGGACACTTCGAGGCCTGGAACCTCCAGGGTCCCTTCCTCCAGGGGAACCAGGGCCTTTTTGAAGACCCTGGTGCTGTCCACCCGATCCCCTAGCGTGGACAGTTCGAAGCTCGGTTTGTCCGGATAGATCTTGAATCCGGGGATCTCTTCAGGTGGAAGGGTGACAAGATCACGCAGGTTCCCCTCACCCGTGACGGTGACGGTGAGTGTGGTGGAGTCCCCGGTCTTCAGCTTCATGTCTCCAACAGAGGCCTGCATCCGGAAGGAGCCCACCAGGCCGCTGAATTCGTCGGGCCGACCCTGTCCTGGAAGGGGGCGGACCGTGATCTGGATCGGTTTTGCATGCAGATTCTTGGTTACGGTCCGTCCTCTCCCGGTTCCAAAAAAGGGGGTGGAAAAGAAATGATCCTCAAAACCGCGCCCCTGCCTCTGGGAACGACGATTCCTGGTGACCACCTTGCAGACCAACAGGCTTTCAGGGATCTCCACACGTCCTTCGGAGATGGGGAACAGGGCCTTCTTGATCTCCGTAACCGCATATTTCTGCCCTTCGAGGATGATTTCGTAGTTGCGCTCCTTGCCCAGGTCTTCCACCCAGAAGCCCTGAAAGGAAGGGGGATCCCAGTTGGCTTCAACGGCCCGGGCACGCTGAAAGAAACGGAAGACGTAAACGATCTGCTGATGAACGAAGGGGTTTTCATCATCCACTTCCTGCCTGATGAACACGTCGGGAAGCTGCTCTTCATCGGAGGCTGCAGCAAGGACGCGAACCTGGATGGGCTTGCTCCTGGTTGTGCGGCCCCTTGCCGTGACAGAGACAGGGCCCACCGTATGGGTGCCGGTTCGACGTGGAACAAGGACATAGTTGTATTCCCGCGAGGAACGAAACTTCCCGTTGATGATCTCTGTTCGCGAGGATGTTCCTGCCTCTGAGACCTGGAAGTCGGGCAAAGGGGGGAGCTTGGGGTTCCCGGCACCGCGGCCGCCGGAAACGGATACCGTCAGGACGATCTGATCCTCCAGGGTGACAACGTTCCGGTCCACCCAGGCGCGCACCTCCCTTTCCGCACACTGGCCCTGATTCCCCGTACCCAGAAAAAGGGTCAGGCACAGCAGGAAGAGGGACGCTGTGAAGAATCCCCTTTGCCGGGGTTCTCGTCCGCATGTTGTCATGGCGTGATCGTCTTTACGGTTTGATGGAGAATGGGTTTCCGCCGATCCGAGACCGAACAGGATTTCGATATTCCCTACCAGTCCTTTGCCGGTCTGTTGCGGCCTTGTCCCATCACCTTTTGAATCTGCTTCTTGGCCAGTTCCTTCTGTTCCTCGTCCAGGGTGTTCAGCCAGCGCTCCGCTTCTTCCTGTGTCATCTGCGCGCCCCTTGCCTGAGCTGCCCCCTCCTGGGCCGCGGACTCGGATGCATCCTGATCCATGGATCCTTGAGCCATGGGTGAAGGCGTCTCCCCCCCGGTTGGCTCCTGCCCGGGTTGCTGCTGGCTTCCGGCTGCTTTCTGTTGCTCCTGTTCCGTCCCCTGGTCCTCGCCCCGGTTCCCCTGTTGCTCCTGCTGCCCGCCATCTTCACGTTTTTCCCGGGACCCGTCTTGACCGGTCTGCTGCTGGGGATTCGGGCAGCTCTGGTTTTGCTGCTGCTGCTGTTGTTCTTCGCGCTCCTTGGCCTCGTTGATCCTGCGCTTGATCTCCTCGCGGACGAATTCCAGGTTGAAGCGGGCATCCTGGTCCTCAGGGTCGATCTCGAGGGCCTGCTGGTAGTAGGCCACCGCATCCTCGAGCTTGCCCTGCCGGTAGGCACAGTTGCCGAGATTGTAGAGCGACCTCTCCTCGAGCACCGGTTCTCCGCCGGTGGTGGCGCTCAAGAAGGAGGCCTCCGCATCCTGGTAGTTCCGCATGCGGTAGTGGGCCTCAGCGATGTTGTACTGGAGCAGGGGGTCTTCGGGCCGTTCCACCTGTGCGTCGAGGAACGCCTGAAGGGCCTTTTCGTATTGTTCCTGGTCATAAGCCTTCTCGGCCTTGTTGATCTTTGCGTACAGCGATTCCGCTCCCGCAGGGCCCGGGGAGATGCAATGGGCGAAGAGAGCCCCTCCGAGAAGGAGAATGGGCAGCCGGGTCAAGAGGGAAGGGCGGGAGGCCCTGGACGAGCCCTTGACGCCCCCGGGGCGCCTGCGTTCAGGCAGAAGGGCCTCCAGGGTAAACAGGAGGATGCTTCCAAAAAGAAACCACTGGAACCGCTCCTCCCACCGCCTTCGCTTTGTGCTCTGCAACTCTCCTTCCTCCATCTTTTCACGGATCTCCTCGTAGATCTTCTTCAGATCCATGTCCCCGGTGACGGAACGAACGTAGTTGCCTCCTGTGACGAGCGCGATCTTCTGCAGGGTGACCTCGTCGAGCCTTGTCATGATCACCTGACCCTTTCGATCCTTTTTAAACCCACCGGGGCCGTCCTGCAAGGGGATGGGTGCTCCCTGTTCGGACCCGACCCCCACGGTGAAGATCCGGATCCCCTTCTTCTTGGCCTCCTCGGCGATCTTCTCCGCCTCCTTGGGATGATCCTCCCCGTCCGTGATCAGGATGAGCGCTCTGGATGCCCTTCGCCCCGGCACAAAGGATTCGATGGCGGTCTGGACCGCACTCCCCACGTCGGTTCCAGGAACAGGGATCAGGTCCGTGTCAAGGTAGTCCAGGAACATCTTGAAGGCGCTGTGGTCGAGCGTTAACGGGCACTCCAGGAAGCTGGAGCCTGAGAACGCGATCAGCCCGATGCGGTCCCCTTCGAGCAAGCTCACCAGGTCCGTGATCTCCCGCTTTGCCCTTTCCAGCCGGTTGGGCTTGATGTCCTCGGCGAGCATGCTCTCCGAAACGTCCACCGCAACGATGATGTCCACCCCTCTTCTCTGGATCTCTTCCCAGTGAAAGCCCCATCTCGGCCTCAGAAAGGCGGTGAGAAGAAGGCTGACACCGGCCAGCAACAGCACGAACTTGAGGACCTGGCGTCTTCGATTGACACCGGGCATCAGTCGATCCCAGAGTTGCCTGTCTACAAACGTGGCGAGAAGCTGATCCTTCTTGCGAAACGAGTAAACCGCCAGCAACAGCATGGCCGGAAGGATCCATACAAGGTAGAGGTACTCGAGGCTTTCAAACTTCATGGCGGCTTCCCTTTGATTCCAGTTAACCGAAAGGCTCGATCAGGGGATCTTTCGGAAACGTGTGTTCGCGAGACCGAATTCCGCGAGCAGGAGCAGGAGGCCGGGGATCGCAAACCGGTGAAAGAGCTCTTCATACTCGGTATATTCCTTCACCTTTGCCTCGGTTCTCTCCATTCGGTCGATTTGATCGTAGATCTTCTCCAGGCTCACGGTGTCCGTTGCACGGAAGTATTCCCCTTCCGTGATCTTGGCTATCTCCTTGAGGGTTTCCTCATCCAGGTCCACCTTCTGGTAGATGTGCTCCGGCCCGAACAGGGTTTCCACGAGAAAGGGGGATTTCCCTTCCACGCCCACACCGATGGTGTAGACCTTGACCTTGTAGGTCTTGGCGATCTCTGCGGCCGTCACAGGCAGGATCTTTCCTGCATTGTTGCGGCCGTCCGTGAGCAGGATCACCACTTTGCTCTTCCCCGGGACATCCTTGAGCCGTTTCACCGCGGTTGCCAGGGCGGATCCCACGGCCGTGGAGTCGCCGGCCATGCCGATCTCGAGGCGCTTCAGGAAGCTCAGGAGCACGCCGTAGTCCATGGTGAGCGGACACTGCGTGAAGGCCTCCGCGCCGAACACGATCATGCCGATCCGGTCGTCTTTTCGTTTCTTGACAAAGTCTTCCACCACCTTTTTCACAACCTCGAGGCGGTCCACCCTCTGTCCCTTCAACTGAAAGTCGAGGGCCTGCATGGAACCCGATGTGTCCAGACAGAGCATGATATCG
>CAZSUQ010000277.1:0-6875 GCA_964609935.1 uncultured Thermodesulfobacteriota bacterium
GGGTTGGACTGGAGGTTGGAGATGCGCATCTTCTTCATGCGCCTGAGGGTGCACGGGATCTCGGTCTCGATGACGTTGCGCAGCCGGTCCTCCTCCGGGCCGTTGCCGAGCATATCGTAGGCGAGCATCACCCCAGGCAGGGATCTCACGTACATGTCCCGGGAGGCGTCGCCCATCCAGAGCGGCGTTACATTGTAATGGGTGTCCCCGATCTCGATACCTTCCGTGTAATAAGCAGGGAGCCGATCCAGGTGCTCCTGGGCAAGGGGATAACGAAAGTGCCAGTCGTCCGGCTCGATGTAGGTGGTCACGGACTTGCCCGGGTTGCCGGCCGGTGCGGGCGCGCCTTCTTCCAGCATGGCGAAGTGGCTCCGCATGAGCATGCCGGGAATGTTGGTGGCCTCGTAGAGAAAGGCCATGGACTCGAACTGATCGAGCATACGGGCGTAGTCCGCCTCTGTGCCTGTGACCAGGTAGCGGGACGCAGCGGACCAGAGGGCGGTGCCGGTCCATCCGGAGCCGTCGCCGAAGCCGTCATACTCGAGAAAGTTGTCCGGGTCGCCCCACACGCTCTCAGGGGTGCCCGGCCACATGGGTGCAGTATCGATGAACTTCAGGTCCGAGTGCTGGCCCTCCATGCGATGGTAGAGGTCGTAGTAGCGGTCGTACCAGTAGGCCTGGGCGAACATGGGATCAGGGTCGTCTGCCCACGCTCCTGACTGCCCGTCATAGATGTCGCATTGACGCAAGGTTCCATCGCTGCACGTCGTGTCCTGGTACAGGGCGCAGGATTCCACCGAGTCGGGCAGCACCGAGGCTTGAGGACGATCGGCGAGAGGTGAGAAGGTCGGCATCCCCTCGGGTCCGGAAGTGCTCGCCTGATCACGGCTTTTGCTGCTGCAGGCAGCGACGAGACAAAGGGCGGCCAGACCGATGATTATACGAGCCGCAGCCGGCCGTCTGTGCAATATGCAGGTTGACATAAACCGGGCAGTGATCAAATCAAGGAAGGGTCGGATGGATTTCATGACATTGACCTCGACGGGTGTGGGTATCTGCTAACTCAAAAAACCTGAACGGGAAACGAAAGCGTGACAGTGGACGGACCTGTGGAGGCAGGAACGATATCCACAGCCCACAAGTCACCAAAGGCCCTTGACGACGCTGAGGCGCCGCCGGATGCACTCGCCGTGGGTGAACCGGACACGGGTCCCGGGTCCACGTAGACGGTATGTTCAAAATCGAGCACCAGGTCCTGCGACCAGCTCAGGGACCCCGATGCCGGGTCCCAGACGGGGGCGTGCAGGTCTGTGCTTCCCTGGCTCACGTGACGGTTGCTCGACACAAGGTAGGGCCTGTCCTGCACCGGCCGCAGCACGAGAACACGGCAGTCCCGCGCGGGCACGTGGATTTCAACTTGATCGTCGATCCTGCCCAGGTCTGTCTGCGTCCAGAACTCAAAGGCATGAAACGGGCCATCCAGCTCAAGATCCGACAGCTGGAGCACGTGATGCCGCGTATCCTCAGGGATTTCCATTGGGGGATTCACGGTTAGATCCCGGTTGGCCCCCCAGCTGTAAAGGTGCAGTACGTGTCCCCCCGGGTCCTTTCCACTCAGGGGTGTCAGCCATACCTCGGGGTATTCGCGGTCGAAAAGATCCAACGGTACACCGGTGATGCCCAGGTTCGGCAGAAGCCTGCGATAGGTCTCGATCTCATCCTGGCTCATGCCGGCAATCTCCTCACCCAGTGACATCACCGCACCCGAGAGCGCCACCACCGTGGCCCAGGAACGTTGTGGGACCAATCCCGGATAATCGCGGAAGAAGATCTGGTCCGGGTGGTTCACCCAGACCACGTTGTTCAGGTAGTATCGCCTGGCCAGGGCCTTGAGCAGGATGCGAATTCCGGAACCGTCGTACCCGGTGGTGTTGTTGAAATTCGGGCAATTCTCATCCTCCACGTCACCCCAGCAGGCCCATGAGTCTATACTGATGCGCTTGGAATCGCACAGACCGTAATTGATGCCGTTCAGCAGGATGTTGATGAAGAATCTGTCCCAGCCAAAGGCGTCGCGAAATGCGATGAGCGCGCGGCGGTAGGCCTCCACCACCGTGAGGGAAGGGTCGTACATGGCGGTAAGGGCCGTTTGATAATAGGCAAAGTCGTACTTCACCGCCTCGAAACCGAAATCCTGTGCAAAGTGTTCCCCTGTCCATGCAACAAAGTCCACAACCTCCTGGCGTGAGAAATCCAGAGGGACCACGCCGACCTGATACAAAAGGGCGAAGAGCGGGTGAAACTCTCCGGCCCATTCAGGATGTTCCCGCAGCACATCGGACCTGCGCATCGCATTGACCGGGGAAACCCATAGTTCAGGGATCAGGCCGGCATCCTTGATCCTGTCGGCCATGTACGCCATGCCGTCCGGGAAGCGTCGGCTGCCGGTCCAGTTCCCCCACACCCGTTCCCAGCCCAGGTCCACCTGCATGGAGGTCATGCCGTAGTCCAGGAAATGCTCCACGATCCCCTGGAGGTTCTCTTCTATGATCCGCTGACTGATACGATCGCCGTAGATGTACCAGGAGTCCCAGCTCGCCACGGGCTCGTGCGCCAGCCGGATGTCGAGAACGTCGGCCAGCATGCGCGCGTAACGCTCCAGGGAGTCGTGCGGTCTGCCGGTGAACCGGTCCATCCAGAAAAGCTCGGAAGAACGGATGCTCCCCTTGGGCTCGTTGCGGGCAATGAGGTAGCCGTTTCGTGCCTGGAAGGTGAACCACCCCTCACGACCGCTCGCGCTGGGATTGCGCTCCTCGTCGTAACCCACGATCACCTCGGGAATGACGGACGCAAAGCTGAGATAGCCCATGTTCAGGCCTTCTTCATTGTTCCGGTCATACAGGAGCGCGTTCCAGTTGGAAGATGAAGAGGGCCCATCGGTGATGTACTGCCTGAGAAAACCCCGGCTGTAGGGATAGTCGGCGTACTGCAGGTCTGCATAGAAATCAAAAGCCATTTCCGAGCCGTTCTGGAGGATCTGCACCCCTGAAGGGTCGCTCCTCATGAACAGCCCGCCTCCGGTTTCCGGTCCCACGTAGATGGGGATGAGGGAGAGGAGGTTCTCAACCTCGTTTGCAACAAACTCCATCCTTGCCGTCAGCCCGCCACCATGGCCGGACAGCAACGTAACAAATGTGGTGATCTGTCCGTGTCGGGTTTGCGGGTATCGCAGCACAATGACCGTCCCCTGAGCGCTCTGCTGCACGGACACACCCAGTAGGCCCTTGAGAGACTCGTTCGGCACATGGACCTGTCGGTCCACGGAAAGCAGTCCTCCGGGACCGGTTTCAATCGCACTGGAAGCACGGTTGACGTATGTGTAACCGTCAAACTTGATGTCAAAGGTGCCTGTGACGCGGTCCACCACCAGGGACAGGCGGCCATGGGTGAACGTAACCACCTGCGGCATTGGTGTCGTTCCTTTGTTCTCGTCTCCGTTGGCACAGCCTGACGCCAAGGAACAAAGGATCGAGATCAAACACACGCCCAACATGCTTTTTGGTAATGGCGTCTTGTTCATGGCTGCTCCACGCCCTTACACAGAGGAAGGACGGTACGGATCGGATGGACAGGAATAGTCTTTGAGATGGTTACGTGACGTTCTCCAGGCGCCTGGCGATCTTGCGGGCGGAGTCGTCAAGGGAGATCTTCGGTCTGAACCCGATCCCTGCCAATTTCTCTATGTCCGCATAGCTGCAGGAAACATCGGTGTTGCTCTGAACGTGCTGGTGAATCAGGTCTTTCTCGTGGATTCCCGTATGCTTCATCAACAGGAGGACCAGCTTCTTCATTTTGACGGGCTTGCCGGAGCCGACATTATACACCTCGCCGGCCTTTCCCTTTCTGAGAATCAAGTGATATGCATCCGCTGCATCTTGAACGTCCACATAGTCTCGATAGGTTCCCAGGTAGCCCAGCTCGATGGCCTTGATTTCTCCCCTCTTGAACCGTTCAGCCTGGGCAAGGAACCTTCCGACAAACAAACGCTCATTCAAATGGTAGCCCAACAGATTAAAGGTTCGTGCAATGACAACATGCATGTCATGGACGCGATAATAATATCCCGCAAGGTCTGTTTGAAAGACCTTTGTCAGGCCATAGACCGTCACCGGTTGAAGGGGGGTCGATTCGGTGATCCCTTTGGCATGATCATGGATTTGTCCGTATTCAGCGGCAGATCCAATCGTTAGAATCTTGACCTTTCTTTCTGATCGGGAAGAGAGGAGGGCATCGAGGATGTGTTGGAGCACTAGGACGTTGACAGCATAATCTGTTTCGTAAGTGTTTGAAAAAGAACCGGAAAAATTAGCGATGGCATGCGGTTTCGTCTCTTTTACGATCCGGGTGATTTCCTTCCCGTCTCTTGCGTTGCAGACGTGGTGGCGATCCCTTGATGTGCCGACAAGATCAGTTGTAAAAACTTCAAGATTCTTTTCATGCAGGAGGAGCTCGGTAAACGCCTTGCCGGTAAACCCTTCAGATCCTAAAACGAGAACTCTTTCCATTTCGACAACTCGAGTCGTATGCAAGGGTGGAAGCCGGGGGAGGGCGTGGGCGTCCCCTTATGGATGATCGCAAAGAAAAACAGAAGCGATCTTGTCTGCATAGGCCTCATTGATTTCATCGTAGTCTTCTTTTCTGCCCAGATCATACCACAGGCCTTCAAGGGGAAAGGCGGCGACCTTCTCCTTCTCTTCGATCAGTTTCTTGACCAGGTCAGGAAGGTCCATATGCGTATTCCGTGGGAGATATTTTTTCACCTTCGGGTTGAACACATAGATTCCCGTGCTCACCCTGTATTCCAGGGTGGGCTTTTCGACATAATCAAGGATGTTTCCTTGCTCATCACACTCGAGAGATCCGAGTTCGGTCTTGATGGTTTTCACAAACGTTGCGATGGTCACCATGGAGTTTTCGTTCTTGTGGTAACGCATCATCTCTTTGTAGTTCAAGTTGGTCAGGATGTCCCCGTTCATGAGGAGAAAACCATCCTGCAGGTCTTCAATCAGGGAAATGGGCCCTGCCGTTCCAAGGGGCTTCTCTTCCTTTGAATACCGGATGCAGACATCCCATCGACTCCCGTCCCCGAAATAGGATTCGATCAGGTGTGACAGGTACCCTACGGCAATAATGATTTCCCTGAATCCCGCCATCTGTAGCTGCCTGATGACGATTTCGAGGATCGGGAACTCTCCAACGGGCATCAAGGGCTTGGGGATGATATTCGTGTAGGGCCTCAGGCGTGTACCTTGGCCTCCTGCCAGAATCACGGCCTTCATGATGACCTTGGCGTCTCCTTCCACCTAGATGGTGTAGTTCTCTTCCTTGAAAAGATGAAGATGTTCGCGAAGAAAATCGATGGATTCCATGAGCCCTTTCTCGAGTGTGAATTTTGGCTCATAACCGATGTTCTTTTTCGCCTTGTCGAAATTGCACAGCAGGGCCATGACCTCGCTCTTTTCGGGGCGGACCCTTTTGTTGTCCGGCAACAGGCGCAGGTCCTTCTTCATGAGAGATTTGATCAAATCAAAGAGTTCTTGAACGGAAACGGCTTTGCCGGACCCGATGTTCACCACCTCCCCGACACAGCGATCGCTGCTTGCGGCCTGGATAAAACCGGATACGGTATCTTTTACGAAATTGAAATCGCGTTTGGGATCCAGGGCTCCCAGCCGGATCTCGTTTCCCATCAAGGCTTGAATGATAATGGTGGGAATGATGGCGCGAAGAGACTGTCTCGGGCCGTAGGTATTAAAGGGCCTGACCGTGACAACAGGGAGTCCGAAGGAAAGATGGAAACTTTCAGCGATTTTATCGGCAGCAATCTTCGTTGCGGAATACGGAGACTGTCCTACCAGAGGGTGCTGCTCATCGATGGGCAGGTACTGGGCGGTTCCATAGGTTTCGCTTGTGGACGTGTGGATGACCTTCTCAACCCCTTCATCCAGACAGGCCTGCATGACATGAAGCGTGCCGGCGACATTCGTGTCCACATAGCTTCTTGGGGATACGTACGAATAGGGGATGCCGATCAGCGCCGCAAGGTGAAAGACAAGCTGAGTGTCCTTGACGGCATTTCGAACGGAAAAAGGGTCCGTAACATCTCCGGCATAGATCTCGATATCCTGTCGAAGATTCTGGGGAAGAAACTCCAGGTTTCCCCAGTCGTTCCTTGCGTTGTAGTGAATAAAAGCTCTTACCCTGCAGCCCGCTTCCATAAGGGACTCGACAAGGTGGCTGCCGATAAACCCGCCGGCTCCGGTAACAAGGGCCTTTGCACCTTCAACCCTCAACGTCCGCCTCCACTGATGTGTGATAGGATCCTTGAGATTTGTTTTGTTCCTACTCGTTTCCGTTGATCAAACCATCAACCGCTCTTTTTGGTGAAAACTAGCAAATCAGAAAGACCGAGGTCAAGGGAGCGGATCAGCGAACCAAACCTCAAAGGTTTCCTTTCATAAGGCCTTCGGCCGGAGAGGGTATACGGCTGAAGAGAGCATTCAAAGAAATGAGCGTTTTATTTGTTCTCACCCTCCTTGAGAACAGAAAGTGATATTTCTTGCGAAAGCCCTGTTCGGAGGGAGTCAACGGCCCCGAAGGTGGTGAGGCTTGTGTAAAATAGGCTCTCGCTAGAAATCGGTAGAGGGGCGCGTCCCATTGCAAATTGTACGAGAGCGTCCATCTCTCCACGGTACCCCTTGTCCGGCCTTGAATGCTTGAGAACCCTTTTTTTTCTTTGACGATGGAGTGTCAGCGTCCGAAAATCATCAAGAACCGCGCAGGAAGATCCGCCGAACACCTCTATGCGCTCTTTT
>CAZSUQ010000278.1:0-6870 GCA_964609935.1 uncultured Thermodesulfobacteriota bacterium
CGCCCCCCAGCAGGAAGGGCAGGAGGTTCATGGACCCGAGTAAAGCGTGGATCTCGGATATCTCCAGGATGGTTGCTCCCAGGATCGCAGGGACCGAGAGCAGGAAGGAGAAACGGGCCGCAAGGTCCCGATTCAATCCCCGGAACAGCCCGGTGGCGATGGTCATTCCGGATCGGGAGATCCCGGGAAACAGGGCAAACGCCTGGGCAAAGCCGATGGTGATCCCGTCCAGCAACGACAATTGCTCCAATCCGATTCCCTTGTCTTTGCTCTTCCTTGTGAAGAACAGGACGGTCCCCGTGACCAGGAGCATCCCACCCGCAGAGGAGAGGGATCCGAAGATCCTTTCGAGTTCGTGCTCGAAAAGAATACCCGCCACGGCAGCCGGCAGGGTGGCCAGGACGATATTGACAGCCAGCCGGAAGTAGGGGTGAGCCTCCCAGCCCCTGCGGAAACTTCGTGTTCTGGCCATTTCCCGGAGACCTGCAAAGGCCTCCACCACGATCCTCCACAGGTCCTGCCGGTAAACGAGAACAACCGCCAGGAGCGTTCCAAAGTGTACCACCACGTCGAAAAGAATCTGTGGTTCTCTGAACCCAAGCAGATTCTGAAAGATCACCAGGTGTCCGGAACTGGAAACGGGCAGGAATTCCGTCAACCCCTGAACCGTTCCGAGAAGTGTTGACTCAGCCGGAGAAATCGAATGCATGCTCATGAAGAAACTCCCTTGATGCTATCGCCGGAAAGGATATTAAAAGATCCACTCAATAATCTGCTTCGCACCCACCACCGTGCATAAGAGAACCACCAGGGACATGGACAGAAACAAAAGGTTTGCCGGCCAGCGGCTCCGGCTCAGGTAGCGGCCGAAATAACGAGGTTCCCCTTCGCGCGAATCCGGACCGAGGAGGAACATCAAAAAATATCGCCTGCCGAACAGAGAGAAATTCCAGCGGAGATCCACCAGCTTCCTGCTGGGCGACAGGAAGGAACGAACCAAGGCGCGAGAGATATCCCGCTTTTGGCTGCCGTCCAGGCTTTCCATGATCTCCGGTTCCATGAGGCTGAAAAAACGGTCCATGACGCGGTGCTGTTCAAAGTTGAGGTACATCTGAAAATCTCTTTCTTTCATGGTGCTGCGTCCCCGTGGGTTAAGGTTGTCTTTCACTCGATCTCATGCTCGTATCGGGTGCGGCCTCCAGTTCCAGGCTGCCTCCCGGTGCTCCGGGAACCAGTCGCCAGATGGTATCTTCCGGTTCGCCTCCCCAGAAGGGGTGTCCCAGGCCCATGAGCGTTCCCTGATTGGCCGGGCCGTTGCAAAGGGCCAGCGTACCCGGCGGGGGGCGCATCTGACGCTCCACGATCTCAAACAGACGTACCCTGTTATTCCGGCCTCGGACGTCCAGAGCACCTGGGACCCCATACGAATAGGCAATGAACTCCCTCCGAAGGGTCTCCCGGAGCCGCTGGACATAGGCATCGTTCTGATAGGCCTCCACCTGCCCGGGCATGGCAAGCTGGTTTTCAGTGCCCACGGCCAGAAGAAACATCAAGAACACCAGCAGGATCCACGGATCCCCTGTTCTCCTTATTCCCGCACTTCTTTCCATCTTCCCGTCCAGAACGTGAAGAGATCCCTGAGGCTGTCGGTTAGTTCGAATCGTGGGTTCCATCCGGTCGTCTTTGAGAACAGAGAGGCGTCACCCGTGAGAACAGGGATCTCGATCTCCCTGTACAAGGCCGGATCCTGTTGAACATCCACCTCCGTAGAAACAAAGGACAGGATTTCGCTGAGCACCTTCTCGATGGAGGTCCCTTTCCCGGAAGCGATGTGGTAGGGGATCCCATCCTTACAGCGTTCCGCTGCCAGCCGGTAGGCACGAACCATATCCCGGACATCGGTGAAATCTCGAACAGGAGAGAGATTCCCAACACGCATGACCGGATCCTGTTTCCCTTCTTGAATCGCGGCGGCCTGTTTCGAAAAGATGGAGCATACGAAACGTTCCGATTGTCTCGGACCGATATGGTTGAACGGCCTGAGAAAGACCACCGATCTTCCACGGGTCCGGAACCAGTACCGAAGAAAATTCTCCGTGATCATCTTGGTGAATCCGTAGAAGTGGATGGGCGCCACAGGCTGGCTCTCACGAACCGGGTTCTTTCCCGGAGCCACCTTTCCGTAGACCTCCGAAGAGCTGATGTAAACCAGTCGTGCCTTGGGCGCCTCCTTTTGGATTGCATTGGCAAGGTTCAGCGTGCCGATGAAATTCGTGTCGAGCATCTGTTTTGGGTTTTCTTCCCCAAGGGGGATCGAGCTGATGGCTGCCAGGTGGTAGATCACATCCGGCCTGGCCTTGCGAATCGCTCTGGACACGTCGGCGGGTGAACCTAAATCCCCGGTGTGCAGAACGATCCGGTTGGAGAAACCCTCGATGTTGACAACGGGCTCATCGGGCAGGCAAAGCCCTTCCACGTGATCCCCTTCCTCGAGCAGGGCCTCGGCCAGGTAGCTGCCGGCGAATCCTGCAATCCCCGTGATCAGGGCTCTCATAGACATCTCTATCGTTTCCTCTCTCAGGCCTGAGACAAGCATTCCGATCTGATTTCCGCAATCTTACCTTCCACGAGTCGGCGGATCTCCGTCAACCCGGATTCTGTGTCCGACTCGAAGCGAAACACGATGGCAGGCTGTGTGTTGGAGGCCCGGACAAGGCCCCAGCCGTTCGGAAAGGCGATACGAGCTCCATCCACATCGATCACTTCGTAGCTTTCTTTGAAGAAATCCCTGGCCTTGTGGATGATACCGAACTTGATCTCATCCGGACAGGCCACGCGGATCTCCTCTGTTGAAAAGGTCCTGGGAAGATCGGACAGATGGGCGGACAGCGGCCGGTCCTCTCCTGCGAGGAGTTCAAGGAGTCGGCAGGCGGCGTAGATGGCGTCATCGTAGCCGAAGTACCGGTCCGCGAAGAACAGGTGACCGCTCAGTTCTCCTCCGAGAAGCGCCTCCTCCTCCTTCATCTTGCTCTTCATCAAAGAATGTCCTGCCTTCCACATCACGGGACGTCCGCCCCGTTTCTCAATCTCTTCGAAGAGGATCTTCGAGCATTTGACTTCCGAGACAATGCATGCGCCCGGGTGCTCCTGCAGCAGCGCCCGGGCGAAGAGGATGAGAAGACGGTCCGCCCAGATGATCCGGCCCCCTTCATCCACGACACCGATGCGGTCGGCATCTCCGTCAAAGGAGATGCCCAGATCGGCCTTCTCCTCCAGCACGACCCTCTGGAGATCCTCCAGGTTTTTCGGGATCGTTGGATCAGGGTGATGAAAGGGGAAATGCCCGTCCGGCTCGCAGTAGAGACAGAGCGTTTCACAGCCAAGAGAGCGGATCAGCTCGGGCGCCGCCAGTCCGGCGGTCCCGTTGCCGGCGTCCAGGACCACCTTCAGAGGGCGCTTGATCCTGATCCCGGAGCGCAGGGTATCCATGTATGCCGGCAGGACGTCTGTTTCCTGCTCCGCGCCGTTTCCCGCGGCAAAGGTCTGCTCCTCCATGAGCTTGCGAAGCTCCTGAATCTCATCGCCGTAGATGGTTTCCGGGCCCAGGCACACCTTGAAGCCGTTGAACTCGGGCGGATTGTGGGATCCGGTGATCATGACGCCGCCGTGGGCCTGGAGGTGGTGGATGGAGAAATAGAGCAGGGGCGTGGCGCAGACACCGATATCCATGACATGAAGCCCGGTCTCCACGAGCGCCCGAAGCAATTCCCTGTGGAGCCTGTCGGAACTCAAACGGACGTCTCTTCCCAGGGTGATTCGATCCCTGTTGTGTTTCCTGAAATAGGTTCCAACGGCTTTTCCCAGCGAGTGGATCAGGCCGGCAGGGAAATCCCTGTCCACAACACCTCGGATATCGTATTCACGAAAGATGTGGGGATTCACGTTCGATCATCCTGCTCAGGCTGAAAACAACTCAGGGAAAACACAGATGCTGAAGCATCGTGCTCACATTCATTGCATCAGAACGTTTACGGCATGTGCAGAGGGAGGCAGCGTGCTACCGGGCCAACAAAGGGCTGATTCCCCCTTGAGCATTCATCGTGTGGAGATTTCCGGCTGGTTTTGCGCATGGATGGCCGGGTCCCGGTTGTACGCGGTCCTCATTCGCCGGTATCGCTCTCTTTGAGGCCTTCCTCGACTCTTCTTTCTCTCAATACCCGGCAATCCCCAAGGCGAAGGGTCAGGCGGATGCGATCAAAGTACTCCAGCAAAGGTATGGTATATTTTCTCGTGGTCTGACTCAAGGTCTTGAAAGCGCCGGCATCAACCTCCCCATGCTCCTCCAGGTAGAGGAGGAGCCGCTGTTTCAGATCCTCCACAACCCCGGAAGGGAAAAAGAGGGTGTCGGTCACCTTGATGACATGCCCCTGACCCTCCATGTATCCCAGCAAACTACGCAAGGATTCTTCCTTCAGGCCCACTTCGGAACCGAGTTCTTTCACCGTGGGGGGCATGACCCCTTTTTCTTCAAGGATTTTCTGGATCTGCTCACTTCGGGCCTGGTCTTTTTCCGACAGCCGTACACGGTGGGTTGCCTGGCGAATTCCGTCCCTCTCAAGGATGATGCTTCCCCTGTCCGACAAACGGTTCAGTGCAAAGGTCAGGAGGCTATCCAGTGGAGGCTCCTCGAGCCTGTTGGCCAGGACTTCCTTCTTGATTCCGGCCTGGTAGGGGACTTCTTGATGAAAGGACCGAAGCTGTTCCAGGATCGTTTCCTCCAGGTGCCCGAGGACTTCCGTACGGAGAAAGGTCCTGCTCTCAGGGTCCACCTCCACCACCTCGTCACGCCCTGCCAGGTCCCGGCAGATCCTGTCCACCGCCGGGACGCCAAGCTGAGTCCATACCGCCATCTCCTTCACCGTCCCCCCCCTCGATTTCCGTTTCCATAGAAAATAGAGGATCCGGTCCTCAGGGGCCTGCTTCCGAAGTCTCTGGAGCCAGGGCAGGAGAGTTTCTCGCTGTTTCTTCTTGAACTTCCTGGAATGCGCATCCAGGATGACCCCTCCACCCAGCGTCTGGTTTGTGGAAAAGTCCCTGGAGATCCACCGATCACCGAATACGGGAAAGAAGGGTTTCTCCAGCTGGATCTGCACGAGCTCCTCGTTTCCAGGCTCCAGCGTTTCCGCCCCGGACAGGAAGTGGATCCTTCCAAAGGACCGGGCCGTGCCCCAGTGGAACGTGAGGCGGAACCGGTCCGGAAGGGGGCGGTTGGATTGAGGGAGATATCGAAACGAGGCATAAACACGGTGCGAGGGCTGAAAGCAGCCCGGCTCGGCCAGGATTTCCCCCCTCTGAATCAGGGACTTCTCAATGCCCTGCAGGTTCACAGCGGTCCTGGAGCCTGCCGTGGCCTCCTTGACGGACTGGTTGTAGACCTGGAGTCCTCGAATCTTTGCCTGCTGGCCTGAGGGAAGGATGTCCACCCGTTCCCCCACGCGCAGTTTTCCTGAAAGGAGGGTTCCGGTGACCACCGTACCGAAGCCCTTCATGGTGAAGACTCGGTCAATGGGCATGCGGGTTACCCCCTCGGAGGTTTTCGGGGAAGAGTGCTCCAGGATCCTGTCCATCTCCCGGACGAGTGCATCCTTCCCCTCTCCTGATACCGAAGAGAACGGCACGATGGGTGAGCCTTCCAGAAAGGTGCCCTGAATCAGCTCGGTCACGTCGTCGGTAGCCATCGTAATCATCTCGTCGTCCACGAGATCCACCTTTGTCAGGGCCACGAGACCTTTGTCGATCCCTAGAAAACGGCAGATATCCAGATGTTCCACGGTTTGAGGCATCACCCCTTCGTCCGCTGCCACCACAAGCAGGACGAGATCGATCCCCGAGGCCCCTGCCACCATGTGATCCACAAACTTCTCATGGCCCGGCATGTCCACGATCCCGAGCCTCTGGCCGGAAGGGAGGAGAAGGGAGGTGAATCCCAGTTCAATGGTGATGCCCCGGCGCTTTTCCTCCTTCAACCGGTCCGTGTCCACACCGGTGAGGGACTTCACCAGAGCGGTCTTTCCGTGGTCGATGTGTCCCGATGTTCCCAGAATGATGCGTTTTTCCATGATTTTCACTATAGAGCAGATCCCTGTGGAAAAAAAGGGACGGCAAGCGTCCGGTTGACCTGAAAAGGAATGAAATGCTACTAGGGGGGAGGAACAAAATGAGAAAAAAAGAGGATGAAACACGATCATGCTGGACAGTAAATGGCTGAGAGAGAATCTGGAGGAAGCTCAGGAGCGCCTTACGACCAGGGACGAGGGGATCACCCTGGATACGTTTCAGCAGCTGGACATCAAGCGGCGAAACCTGCTCAAGCAGACCGAGGAGTTGAAGGGCCTGCGCAACCGCGTGACCGAAGAGATCGGGAGGATGAAAAAGGAGGGCCTTGACGCCCGGGAGAGCATCCAGGAGATGAGAAAGGTGGGGGAGCAGATCCGAGGGCTGGACCAGGAGATCTCCGGGGTGGAGGATCAACTCAAGGCCTTTTTGCTGGGGATCCCCAACCTGCCCCATGAATCGGTTCCCCTTGGGGAGGGGAGCCAGGACAACCCGGAGGTACGCAGGTGGTCGGATCCACCGGACCTTTCTTTTCCACTGAAGAACCACTGGGAGGTGGGGGAGGAACTGGGCATCCTGGACTTCGGCAGGGCGGCCAAGATTGCCGGGGCCCGGTTCGTCCTGTACCGGGGAATGGGAGCGCTGCTGGAAAGAGCGCTGATCAACTTCATGCTCGACCTTCATACCCGTGAGCATGGCTACCTGGAGGTGATGCCCCCTTTTCTTGCAAATACCCGGAGCTTCATCGGCACAGGC
>CAZSUQ010000279.1:0-3495 GCA_964609935.1 uncultured Thermodesulfobacteriota bacterium
ACCCCATCCGCTTGCCGGAGAGAGAACGCTGCTCGAGGGAATCGAGCGGGAAAAGGAGCGGTTGTTCGCACTGAAACAGTCGGCCGACAAAGTCATCGATACGACGCATTACAACATCCATCAGATTCGCCAATACGTGCACACGCTCTATGAAGACGCGGACAAAAAGGAGAAAAGGCTTCAGCTCGAGTTGATCTCGTTCAGTTATCCAAGGGGGATTCCCCTCCACGCCGATGTGATCGTGGATATGCGTTTTTTGCCGAATCCCCATTACGACCCGGCTCTGAAACCCCTGGACGGAAGAGACCGTCGTATTCAGAAAGCGATCCAGGCGGATGAAAGGGCCACGGAGATCCTGGACAAGTTCCTCGAGTGGGTGGAGGCCATGGTTTGCATCTATGAGGAGGAGGACAGAACGTATTTCAATGTGGGGATCGGCTGCACGGGAGGAAGGCACCGCTCGGTGGCTGTGCTGTGTCTGTTGGAGGAGAAACTCGGTGCACTCGGTTATCGGATCAAGGTGTTCCACCGTGATCTGTAAAAGGCGTTGAAACATGCTCATCGGGTCAAGCGATGTGCATGTTTTTGCATGAGGCGCCCCAAACGGCTAGCCGGAAGGGCCTCGAGGAAACGCCGGAGTGTTTTCCTTTCGTCACCAATCCCTTTGCGTTCATGTCTTGTGCCTGAACCGATCCCGGTAACAACCTCGCGACAGGAAAGAGGGTTGAGTCATGGTTGGGATTCTTCTTGTATCGCACGGGCAGCTTGCGGAGTCGTTCCTGGGGGTCGCCACCGAGATCCTCGGGCAGATCGAGGGGATCGAGGCGGTCTGCCTTCCCGATCCGACCAATGAAGCCGAGGTGCTCGAGGCAATCAAAAAGGCCCGAAAGAGTGCAGATCAGGGGGATGGGATCCTCATCCTGACGGATATGTTCGGTGGGACGCCTTGCAATATCTGTTTTTCCCTTCTCGAAGATGACGGGATTGAAGTGCTGACCGGAATGAATTTACCGATGATCTTGAAGGTGGTGTCGTCCAGAATGGATACAGATCTCCCTGCTTTGGCTCGCGTGGGCATGGATTGCGGTCGGGAGAACATCTACATGGCGCGAGAAATTCTGGAACAGCGAACAAAGGGAGACTGAACCAAAAGAGGGGGAGGAGTGAAGCCTCCTGACAGGGAAGCATGGTCATTAAAGAATTCACCATACTGAATCGGTTGGGGATTCACGCCCGGCCGGCGGCGATGTTTGCCAAGGTCGCCAGTCAATACGAGAGTACGGTACGTGTGCAGAAAGACGGACTGGATGTGAACGGGAAGTCGATCATGGGCATCATGATGCTAGCTGCAGCACAAGGCAACGTCATCCAGGTTCTTGCAGAGGGCTCCGACGCGGAAGAGGTCATCCAGGCGCTCGAAAAAATTGTTCAAGATAAGTTCGGTGAGGAGTAGGCCGTGCCGAGAATGAAAGAGAAAAAGATATGGGGCGTCGGTGCAGCCGCCGGAATCGTGGAGGGAAAGGCCTATGTCCTGAACCGGAAAAAAACGAAGTTCACCAGGCGATACGTTCCAGAGGAATCCGTGGGTCAGGAAGTGGCGCGGGTTGAAGAAGCCCTCGCGAGGTCCAAGGCGGACCTGGAGCGTATCAAGAAGATGCTGGTCCACGAAGACGTCAATGAACACGTTCATATCCTGGATTCCCACCTCATGATCCTGGAAGATCCCATGTTGATCGAGGCCGTCAAAGAGATGATCACGGTGGGCAAGCGGAATGCGGAATGGGCCCTGTTCTGCGCCTTTGATAACTACAAGAAGATGTTCGATACGATTGACAATGAGTACATCAAGGAAAGGATGTCAGACTTTGACTACATCAACAACTGGGTGCTGAAGCATCTGTCGGGCAGGGACGAAGAGTCTCTCCAGGAGATCCGGGGGGAGGTCATCGTGATCTCTCACTACCTTTCTCCTGCCGACACGGCCCAGATGGACCGAAAGAAAGTCATCGGATTCGTCACGGATATCGGAGGGAAAACCTCCCACACGGCCATCCTTGCAAGGGCCTTGAAGATCCCGGCCGTGGTGGGAGCCGAGAAGGCCACAGCGGAGATCAATACGGGTGACCAGATCATTCTGGACGGAAGGGAAGGGCTTGTCATCGTCAACCCGACCCAGAAATCCACCAAGAAGCATCAGGAACGGAAGGCCTGGTACGGGAAGCTGGAAAAGGGGCTCCTCAAGGAGCGGGATTTGCCCGCCAAAACCGAGGATGGACGCCAGGTCATCCTGACGGCCAACATCGAAATCGTGGAGGAAGCTCAGTCGGTACTCGAATACGGGGCTCAGGGGATCGGGCTGTACCGGACCGAGTTCTATTGTCTGAGCCAAGGACGCATCCCCGATGAGGAAGAACTCTTCCATGTCTACAAGAGCGTTTTGGAACAGGTGAAACCGAATCCGGTCACCTTGCGCACCTTTGATTTCGGTTCGGACAAATCCCCCATTATCCATCGTCGAAACAAAGAGGCGAATCCTGCTCTCGGGCTCCGCTCCATACGGTATTGTCTGAAAGAGGAAGGGGTCTTCAAGGACCAGTTGCGCGCCATCCTCAAGGCAAGTTACTACGGAAAGGCCCGGATCTTGTTCCCCATGATCTCGGGCCTGAACGAACTGAAGCGCGCGAAAGCCCTTTATGCAGAAGCAAAGAAGGAACTGGAGAATCAGAAGATTCCCTTTGATCAGGATCTCAAGCTTGGGATCATGGTGGAGGTGCCCTCCGCCGCGCTCATCACGGATGTACTGGCAAAGGAGGTGGATTTCTTCAGCATCGGCACCAACGATTTGATCCAGTACTGCCTGGCCATCGATCGAGACAACAAAGAGGTCTCCTACCTGTATGAACCCCTGCATCCCTCGATCCTGCGGATACTGAAGACGGTGGTCGATGCCGGGCACGACCAACGGATTCCTGTGGGGATGTGCGGGGAGATGGCGTCGGATCTTCGTTATATTTTTGTGCTGCTAGGTTTTGGATTTGATCAGCTAAGTATGGTAAGCTCTATGGTTCCTTGGATCAAAAAGGTGATACGCGCTGCACGGTTCGGTGAGGCTGAAGAGTTGGTCAGCCAGTTGATGCGGGGAAGGGACAGCCAGGAAAACGAGGAGGTCCTCTCCACGTGGATTCGTGAAAAATTCCCAAACATGAAAGAAACCGTGCTCTATACCCAGTGAGGGGAAAAGACCGGCACGCTTCCTTTTGATCCTTGCATCGGCCTGTATGGAAGCAACTGTTGAATTCAAGAAATAAAGGAGGACCTTCTCATGCCGTTGACCAATTTCCTTTTCACGTCCGAATCCGTAACCGAGGGGCATCCGGACAAGATTGCAGACCAGATTTCCGATGCCGTTCTGGATGACCTGATCGCACAGGACAAGCGATCCCGCGTGGCATGTGAGACCCTCGTCACCACCGGTGTCTGCTTTGTGGCCGGGGA
>CAZSUQ010000279.1:3595-6868 GCA_964609935.1 uncultured Thermodesulfobacteriota bacterium
CCCGCGTGGCATGTGAGACCCTCGTCACCACCGGTGTCTGCTTTGTGGCCGGGGATATCACAAAAACCCTCAAGGAGATCGGATACGACGACTCCTCCATGGGCTTTGACTGGGAGACCTGTGCGGTCATCACCTCCCTGGACAAGCAGTCGGCAGACATTTCCATCGGGGTGACCGAGGGGGAGGGGCTACACAAGGAGCAGGGCGCCGGAGACCAGGGCCTGATGTTCGGGTATGCCTGTGACGATACACCGGAGTTAATGCCCGCGCCGATCATCTTTGCCCACAAAGTTACCCAGCGCCTTGCCGAGGTGAGGAAGCAGGGGATTCTTCCGTTCGTCCGGCCTGATGGAAAGAGCCAGGTCACCGTTCAGTATCAGGATGCCGTACCGAAGAAGCTCCACACCGTCGTATGTTCGACACAACACACACCGGACGTTTCCTACGACACCCTCAAGGAGGGCGTGATCGAGGAGGTCATCAAAAAGACCCTGCCCGAGAAGTACTTCAAGGACGAAGTGCTCTACCATATCAACCCCACGGGACGGTTCGTCGTGGGCGGACCGCAGGGAGACTGTGGCCTCACGGGCAGGAAGATCATTGTGGACACTTACGGCGGACAGGGGAGCCATGGAGGAGGCGCCTTCTCGGGTAAGGATCCCTCCAAAGTGGACCGGAGCGCTTCCTACATGGCCCGTTACGTCGCAAAGAACATCGTTGCAGCGGGTCTGGCAAAACGGTGTGAGGTACAGATCGCCTATGCCATCGGGGTTGCCGAACCCGTATCCGTGCTCGTGAATCCGTTCCGGACCGGAAAGGTGCCCACAGCGCAGTTCGTGGAGATCGTGCGGAAACATTTCCCCCTGACTCCCAGCGGGATTATCGAGCACCTTGACCTGCTTCGCCCGGTCTTCCAAAAGACCGCAGCCTATGGCCACTTTGGCCGCAGCGAACCGGAATTCACCTGGGAAAAAACCGACAAGGCGGAAGATCTGAAGCAGTATCTGCCTTGATTCGGCTCCACATGCTGAGGGGGAAGGGGACAACGGAACGGAGAGGGGAGAAGGGAACGTCGTAGGGAGCCTTCCCCGGTCGACGATTTCCTTTTCGGTCGTTTTTTCCCGATCCGATGACGTTTGGGCCAATGCCCGGCCGTTCGAGCATCTTCCCCAGCCGGAAAAACAGAAAACTGTGTCCAATCCGCGCAATCCGCGGAAAGGTGCCTGGAGTGTTGAAGGGTGGAGTGGGAGAGTGAAGATCATTCGTAAAGATGGGAAAAAGGGAGAACGAGCCCATGGACTATGATGTTCGTGACCTAGCGTTGGCCGAAAAGGGAAAGCTTCGAATCGAATGGGCCAATCAGAGCATGCCCGTGCTGAACCTGATCAAAGAAGAGTTCATCAAAAACCAGCCTTTGAAAGGGATACGCCTCGCCGCATGCCTTCATGTCACCACGGAAACCGCCAGCTTGATGGATGTATTGAAAGCCGGCGGAGCCCAGGTTGCCTTGTGCGCCTCCAACCCCCTGAGTACACAGGACGATGTGGCGGCTTCCCTTGTGAGGGATTTTGAGATTCCTGTTTTTGCAATCAAGGGAGAGGATGACGAGACGTACTACAAACATATTCACTCGGCCCTGGCGCTGGAGCCGCAGATCACCATGGACGATGGTGCCGACGTGGTTTCCGTGATCCACAAGGAGAAGCCTGAAATGGTGGAGGCGATCCTTGGCGGAACGGAGGAGACGACCACAGGTGTGATCCGCTTGAAGAGCATGGCGGACAAGGGCGTGCTCAAGTACCCCATCATCGCCGTCAATGATGCGGCCACAAAGCACTTCTTCGATAACCGATACGGAACAGGCCAGAGCACGGTGGACGGAATCCTTCGTGCGACAAACCGTCTCATTGCAGGATCCACCTTCGTGGTCTGTGGATACGGGTGGTGTGGAAGGGGCGTGGCCATGAGAGCGCGGGGTATGGGCGCGGACGTGATCATCACCGAGGTGGATACCCTGAGAGCGCTGGAAGCGGTCATGGATGGTTACCGTGTGATGCCCATCGATGAGGCAGCGGCAGAGGGTGACTTCTTCTGCACGGTAACCGGAGACATCAGCGTGATCCGGAAGGAGCACTTCTCCAAGATGAAGGATGGTGCCATCGTGTGCAACTCCGGACATTTCAACGTGGAAATCCAACTGGAAGCGTTGGCGGCAATGGCCGTGGCCACTCGAGAGGTCCGTGACTTCGTGCAGGAGTTCTCCCTGAAGGACGGAAAGAGGATCTATGTCTTGGGTGAGGGGCGTCTGGTGAACCTTGCCGCTGCCGAGGGACATCCCTCAAGCGTCATGGACATGAGTTTTGCCAATCAAGCTCTGTGCGCCGCCCACATCGTCTCCGAGGGCAAGAGCCTGGGAAAAAAGGTATACGGCGTTCCCAATGAAATCGACCAGCGGATTGCCAGCCTCAAGCTGAAATCCATGGGCGTCCGCATTGATGATCTCACCGAGGAGCAGGAAATCTACCTGAAGTCCTGGGAAATGGGGACCTGACCTGTGTACAGAGGTGGCCGGTGGGACAAGCAGGGTCTCTCCCGAAGGAGGCGAACCCGTTTGCATTGAACACACAGGGCCGTGGTTGGGATTCCTTTCTGGTTTCACGTTTTCAGCCCGGAGAAGAGGTCTGCATTTCGAGTGGTCCTCGGCCCCACCCCCTTGATCCGATGCCAATCCTATCCGTTTGGAGGGCCCCTGATGGTCCCTATCGTTTCGATCGTTGGAAAATCCGATAGCGGAAAGACCTACCTTTTGGAAAAGCTTGTTTCCTTTCTCGTAGCAAAGGGGTACCGGATCGCCACGGTGAAACACGATGTTCATGGATTCGATGTCGACAAAGAAGGGAAGGACAGCTGGAGACACAAGCAGGCAGGCGCATCCACCGTGGTTTTGTCTTCCCCGACAAAGATCGCGGTGATCAAGGATCTTTCAGAGGAACTCAACCTTGAGCAGATCCGAGGCAACTGGGTCAGCGAAGCGGATCTGATCCTCACCGAGGGCTACAAGCGGGCCCACTACCCCAAGGTCGAGGTTTCCCTGTTCAAGAATGCAGGACAGTTGATCTGCACGGAGGAAGACCAACTAGTTGCCGTGGTTTGCAATCAACCGATCTCACCGGGTGTGCCGGTTTTCCTGGAATCTCAGATCGCGGAACTGGGTGCTCATCTTGAGGAGACATTCCTGAAAAAGAAACCGGAACACCCGGTGAGATCGGTTGA
>CAZSUQ010000280.1:0-3526 GCA_964609935.1 uncultured Thermodesulfobacteriota bacterium
GAGGCCGATCAAGGGAGCCCCGTTCTTCATGGCCATCTCCTGGACCTTGCAGATCTTGTTGGCAAACCCGCGGCCCAGGGTGCCCCCGAGCACGGTGAAGTCCTGGGCAAAGAGGAACACGGGCCTCCCGTCGATCTTCCCGTACCCGGTGACCACGGCGTCACCCAGAAACTTCCTCTTCTCCATACCGAAGTAGGTACAGTGGTGGGTGACGAACTTGTCGATCTCCACAAAGGAACCCTTGTCGAGCAGGTGCTCGATCCTTTCCCTTGCCGTGAGCTTCCCGCTCTCGTGCTGTTTCTTGATACGATCTTCACCGCCGGACTGTTCGGCCTTTTCCAACTTCTTCAGGAGCGTTTCCCGAGGCGACTGGTCTCCCATGTTGACCCTCTTCTCTAAAAAGCTGTAGGTTTCCCTGGACAACGCACTCCACAACTATTCGTTCTGTTTCATCACCTGATGAAAACGGCGTAAATCCTAATGAATTCCCTGAAAACCGTCAAGTTGCGGAAACCGGGGGAGGAGCCGAAATGGCCCGGGAAGAATTGTCGGCGGGAAGATCGGCGCGGAGTAGCGACAGGTTTTCCCAGGCATTTTCTCAGAGGGAGCCGAGTGAACAGCAGGCTAACCTTCTTCTCCGCGCTGCCGCAGAATGGCCTGGTAGGCGTCGTTGATGTCCCTGGTCCTCTTCTCCGCCAGTTCCTGGATCTCGCGCCCCAGGTGCTGCACGCGATCCGGATGGTACTCGAGCAGCTTCTCCCGGTATCGTTTCTTGACCTCATCCGTCGGGGTGTCCCGTTTCACTCCGAGAATCACATGGGGATCCTTCTGCTCACCCGGTGCCCTGTCCTGCTTTTCCTTGCCGGCTTCTCCCTGCTGAGATCTTGAACCTCCTTCTCTCCTGGATCCCCTGCCGGCGGGTCCACCGTGACGACCCTTGGCCCTGGAGCGGGAAACCTTGTAGTAGTAGGCCCCCAGCAACGCCACGAGAAGATCGTCCAGTCTTGCAGGCAGACCGAACACGTCGGGTATAAGATCCACCGGGCTCAGGATGTAGAGTATGATGAGCACGATCCAAGCCCAGGGCGGGATGTACCTGGCGAGTTTCATGTTACCTCCATCCCCCTCTCTCCTCAGCGGAAGGAAAGCGTTCCAGGATCAGGGCCTCTTCGGTGAGAACAACCCTGTCACCCGCCTGCAGCGTCGCCTTGTCCGGCTTTTCCCTGACAGGGCGCGGCGGCAGGGAGAAGATCCCCAGTTCGGATCCGGGTGCGGCCTGTCCCGCTTCCAGGTAGGCCAGGCCCACCAGATGCCCGTCCGTACCTGTTGCACAGCTCGTCACCTTTCCCAGCACCCTTCCTTTTCGGTTCACGACCGGGTCGCCCTGCCTGGGGACGCGGACCCCCCGCCCCTTCATGCGAAAACGGCAGATCTCCATGGCCCTTCCCCTCTCCGCGGCAAGACTCGGGGAGCGGCCTATGAAGAATGGCTTGTGAAACTTGACGTATGCCCCAAACCCGGCTCCCCCTGGGTGGATCTTCTCCGGGCCTGCCAGCTCGTGTCCGTAGAGGGGGAGGCCGGCCTCGACCCGGAGGCTGTCCCGCGCGGCCAGTGCTGCAGGCTTGAGCCCTGCCGGTTCACCGGTCTCCATGATCCGCTCCCAGATCTCCAGCGCCCGGTCAGGATGCACGAACACCTCATACCCAATCATCTCGCCCGTGTACCCGGTGCGTGCGATCAAAACCGGGGTCCCGGAAATCGTGCTCTCCAGGAGCCCGCCTTTCTTCAGCCTTTCCAGGGCGTACCCGGCTTGCCTGTCTTCCAGCAGGTCCAGCAGGATCCTCCTCGATCTCGGACCCTGTATGGCAAGGTCCACCCGGGCGTCCTCCCCGCATGCATCCGGGTCGCTCAGGTTTCGAATCTCAACGGGTCGGAGCCGCTTCAGGTCCCGTCTGTCCCGATCGATGGCCACCTCGGCCCGGTTCACAGCCTCCAGCCAGGCCATGATCTTTTCATGGTTGCCCGCGTTTACAACCACCATGAAACGGTCCCGGGCGCGGCGGTACACGATGACATCGTCGAGCACGTCCCCGTGAACATCCAGCAGATACCCGTAGTAGCTCATACCGTCTTCGTACCACCTGGCATAATTGGAGCAGACAAGATCCAGGAACTCCTCTGTGTGAGGCCCCCGGACCTCCAGCACGCCCATGTGGGTCGTATCGAAGAGACCTGCCGCCTTTCTCACCGCCTGGTGTTCCTCGGTTGCACTCCTGTACCAGCCGGGCATCTTCCAGCCGGCAAAACGGATGACGCGGGCCTTGTTCGCCTCATGAAAGGGGTAGATCGGGGTCTTCTTTGTCGTTTCCTTTGCTTCGGAAGCCTTCTCCTCCTCTTCGGGCCAGGTGAAGTCAGGGAGCGAGCCCCTGGGGCGGTTTTTCTCAAGTGTTTTCTGCCCCACGAAGTAGGGCACGTCCCAAACGAAACGCTCCCCCTTCCCTGCTTTGATCAGATCCCCTCCCAGCGGCCTCGTGGCCCCTTCTTCTCCGGGTCCCATTGGAGGGAGTACGCGGTGGTCAGGGAGGCCCTCCTCTTTGCGCCGTTCTTCCCACTTCTCCCTGCCGGAGGGAATCAAGCCGGCTGCCTGCATCTCCTCGACCAACGCCTTCCCACTTTCCTCCGGGCCCATCCAGTAAAGGCGCTCCCTCCCCGCCCGGCACAACAGGGCCTCCTCATCCTTGTCTCCCATTCGGATCCATCCGTTGGCAGGGATCCTGCCCGCTTCCTTCCCGATCTTCGGAAGTTTGCAGAGTTCCTCCTCGGAACCGCAGAAGGCAAGCACGATCCCCTTCTCACACATGGGCTCCGGTGTCGCATGTATGGTCACAGGGCCTTCCACCTTCCTGTAGGGCTCCTCCAGATCGAAGACCACATACCCATCCGAAAGGCCCACGAGCCAGGGGAGGAGCCTCTCGGACGACTCTCTGTGCGTCACGATCAGGAAGCGGTCCTCTCCGTTACCAACGGTCTCTTCGCGAAGGATGAGCACATCATCCATGAGCCTCGCTTCCGCGTCGAGCACAAAGCTCTCCTGGATCTGCCCCGGTGCGAGCCCTGCTGCATCCCGCGTGGCAACCTGCTGCACGAGCGGGGAGGCCCTGCGTCCCTGCACACGCAGAAACCTGTAGTGAATCAGCGCAAAGAAATCCACATTGCACACGGCACCTTGTTGCGGCCCGTCCGGCTCCAGGGGCACCTTTGCGCCCAGCGATTCCACAGGGTCGTCCGTCCGACCCCAGTGACCCGTTACGATCCCCCGTCCCGCCCTGTGAACCGCCCCCACCATCCGGTCTGGGCAGCAGGGATCAATGAGCTGCCTGACCTCTTCCCGCGTCTGGAGAAGAACATCGAGCGGGACCTTGCCCCTTGGCAGCAACCCGCTTCGACCGATATAGCGGAAGGGAACGATGGCCTTGAGCACACGGGCCAACCCGCCCGCGATCCGCTCCATCTCCTTCTGCCCGAA
>CAZSUQ010000280.1:3536-6863 GCA_964609935.1 uncultured Thermodesulfobacteriota bacterium
TGTGTGACCCAGGGCGTTCCCACCCGAATCCCGGATGCCAGGGCTGTGGACGGGTCTCCCGGAAGCGAGTTCTTGTTCACCACCAGGTCCGCCAGGTCCAGGATGCGTGAAGCAGGCTCTCCCCACAGCGGGGCCTCGCCCCCCGGGCTGAGCTTGTTCAGGTCCACGAGAAGAAGGTGTGTGTCCGTTCCCCCATAGGCCAGGGGAATCCCCTCCTTGCGAAGTGCGTCCGCCAGGTACCCTGCGTTGTCCACGATATTCCTCTGCAGCCGGGCAAAGGCCTCTGTCCGGGCGAGCTGGAAACCGACAGCCATGGCCGCAATGTTGGCCACGTGAGGGCCGCCCTGCAGACCGGGGAAGACGGCAGAATCCACACGAGCCGCGTCTGCGTTACTGAAGGTCAGGATGCAGGCCCCGCGGGGGCCGCACAGGGTCTTGTGCGTGGTAAAGCAGACCACATCCGCTGATCCCACAGGAGATGGATAAACGCCTCCTGCAATCAGCCCCGCCGGGTGGGCAACGTCCGCCATGAGTCTTGCCCCGCACCGGTGGGCAATCTCCCTGAACCGCTCCCAGTCCGGTGCCCAGGGATAGGATGTGTACCCGGCGATGATCAGGGACGGGCGGTGCTTCCTTGCGAGATCCTCGATCTGGTCGTAGTCGAGCCGTCCCGTTCTGCCATGCACACCGTAGGGAACGACACGGTAGCTTTTCCCTGACAGGTGGAACTCGCTTCCGTGGCTCAGGTGGCCTCCGTGGGTCAGGTCCATGGCAAGAACCGTGTCCCCATGTTCGAGAAAGGCCTCGTACACGGCAATGTTGGCCATAGCGCCGGAGAGGGACTGCACGTTCACGTGGATCTCTTCACTGCGCCTCGCCTGGTTGGCAAAACAGTCTGCACAGCGCCTCTGGGCCAGGGCCTCCACGAAGTGGACGTATTCCGTGCCCTTGTAGAACCTGCGATCCGCGTACCTCCTGTAATAGGCCAGATGTCGTTCACGATCCCCGAGCCCACCCTCGGATTCATCGGTCATCCTTTCCGGCGGATAGCCCTCGGCGTAAAGGCTCACAAAGGCACTTCCGATGGCCTGCCTCACGGCCCTGGGCGTAATGGATTCAGAGGGGATCAGAATGAGTTTCCTGTCCTGGCGATCCTCTTCCAGCTGGATGATCTCACGGGTTTCGGGGTCAAGCAGGCCCATCTCTTCAACGAGCTCGTGTTGCGTGTAGACTGGCGCCCCTTTCTCGTCGGTTCCCTTCACCTTCCTGCCCTTCTTCATGAATGCAGCCGCCATGGCAAGGCCCTTTTCAGATTCTCATGACCGGATGGAACGATTCACGATGCCCTCTCAGGTCCGGTTTTGCAATCTCACAGGAAATGCAGTGACTCCATGAACTGTGTGGGTCCCTGTCCAGAGTCCCGGAAGCGTTCTTGTTTGGACGGATCAGGGTCAGCTTCATGAAGGGCTGTCCGGCCAAGAATCTTACCATATATCCACCGGTTTACACCCGGGATGGTGAAGCAGCGAAGTCGATTCAAAACAAGGGATCCATAAGGGTTCGAATCAAAAGGAGATTGTTTGTCCCAACCTAGCCCGGATATTGCACGAAGCGCCGTAGCGAGGCGCTGAAAACCGCCGCGAAACGTTTGGTTGGAGCGATCTTGAATTGGAGGCATATTCGAAATATGTCGAGGATTCAAGATCGTGAAACAAAGCGTTGCAGCAAGGATTTTCAAGCCGCAGTAGGTGATTCGTGAAATATCCGGGCTAGACATGGAAAAGATTCCGGGAGGGGAAGTCGCCTTTCCGGATCCGGGACGGCTAAAAGAAAAAGAGAAAAAAACTGCATTAGAAAGGCCGCATGACTCGATTACAGGGGTAGAAAGGGGGAGGCTTCGATGGAACAGAGATGTTATTTCTGCGGATCCGAATTTTCGGGCGAGGCCTGCAACCACTGCGGCTGGAATGCGGATTTGAGGGAAATGTGGCCTTCCCTTCAGGACTATGTTCTCCTCGGCCTCCTCATCCTTTTCAGCCTTTTTCAGGCCCTGAGATCCGGGCACTCCGGCACGCGGTCCATTCAACAGGTTTCCTAGCGGTACGACAGGTCAAGATCGCGATATTCCCAGGTCATGCCACTGGCCCAGTAGCCGGGGGAATCAATCCCATTGAATGGCCACCCGTAATCCCTGTTCCGCAGGGCCGGGCTTCACCAGCAAGTCTCCGCTCTGCGGTTCCGTGAACCACCCCGCTTCTGCAGACTCAAAAGCCTCTTCCTCGGTATACGAAACCAGGGGTCCCCAGGGATCAACCGTGACGGATGCCGCCCCGGGCGCCTCTCTTATCCGAAGGAGGAACGATCGGCTGCAAGCGGAGATTTCCCACACCATCTCCTGTTCGTCCTTTGTGTATCCGATTTGAGCCCCTCGTCCTCCCTCTTCATACAGAGAAAAGGTGTCCTCGCTGTCCGGATGGACCCGAAGTTCGGTCATTCCCTCCGGAACATGGAATCCTCGGTCCTCGCACTCGGCCAGCCCCTCGAGCGCCAGCAGGCTCCCTCTGCGCAGAAAAACGGGATAGTCATCCAGGGAAAACGTTTCCGTGTAGCTCTGTCCTCCTTCATAGGCATCACCGGTCCCGAGGTGGATCCACTCCCCCGTGGGGAGGGAGAACCGGCACGATCCCCCTTCTTCCGTTATCGCGGACACGAACAGGGCATCTCCCAGTGTGTAGTTCCAGTTGCTCCCCATGAGGACGAAGTTCCCGTGGGGAACCATCAGCGAGAGGCCCTGTTCATACGCCAGGGCTCCCTGGCTGTAGAGATACGGGATCAGCTGATGATGGAGGCAGGTGTATTCCGTGTAGATATCGAGCACCTCCTCATCGTACATCCAGGGGCGATGCTCACCGGCTCCGCCGTTCTCCATGACAGGGCAAAAGGCGCCAAGCTGCGTCCAGCGGACCATGACCTCCCTGTCCCTGGGATCATCCCCCCGGTAGCCCCCGATATCCGAACCCACGTTCACGTAGGCCTTGTCCGACCATTCGCTCTTCCCCTTGCCGGCGGAGGCAAACAGGTTGTAAAGCGCATTTTGAAGCCCTGGAAAGGTGGGATCCTGATCACCCACCCAGGCGGCATGGCTCACATCCCCCGGAGAAAAGGGGAGCTGCACGCAGGTGCCGTAGGAGTCCACCGGTCTCGCCGTGATGACCCTGTCCGGGCCCAGGCGCTCACGGGTGTAGGCAAAGAAATCCCCATAATAGAGGTTCTGGTAGAGAGGTGCCGAAATCCTGCCTGCATACCCGTACATCCCCCCCAGGACCA
>CAZSUQ010000281.1:0-6851 GCA_964609935.1 uncultured Thermodesulfobacteriota bacterium
GGGTGCACCAGCACCGGTGAGCAGTCCTTCCTTTTCCAACCCCGCCGCCACGTCCGCCAGGGCCAGATCGATCAACATCTCTTTCAACGGAAACCCTTCCTTGTCCCAACCACGCAGTTTGTACAGGTTCTCCAATTCCTGGATGAGTTCCTTCTTGTCCAGATAAGCCCCCTCAAACTGTCCGCTCTCTATCGGAGCATTATAGTAGTGGTCCGGGAGATCGTCGTGTTCTTTCCGGAATCCGTACCGCAGCTGCATTGCCTTCTCCAGCTGCCGGATCCTCTCCCCTGCCCGATAGAGCTCTTCCCAAGACATCTTCACCCCTGTGGCGGTCTCGAAACACTCGGCCATATCTTCCAGCCCCATCCGCATCTGTGCCCAAGTCGTGTATCTCTGGCATATCCCGAGGGAATTGCACACGCTGCAATGGTTGTCCGAGAAAACCTTTACCTTGGCCTTGTCATCGAATACGGCTGGGTTACCCACATAGGAGAAGCCGAAATCTTCTGCAAACCTCTCCGGCACCCCTAGATGCTGGAAACGTTCCTTGGTCACAGGTCCCTCTGCCATCAGGGTATCGGCTATGTTCAGGATATCACACTCCCTGATGTCGATGGCCTTCGAAAAGGCGAGGCCTTTGAGAGGGCGATAATCGGCTCCCAGCTCTCGTTTCTTCTTGTTGGCGTTGATGTACCGCGTCACCTTTTCCAGAGGCATCTTGTTCCATTCGGCCACCTTTTCCGCGGCATGAAAGATTCCATCCGCCAGCACTGCGCCAAAACCCTCCCTGTAGGCCATCTGGCGCGTCAACTCCTGCACTACCTCGACATCGCCCCACTCCAGCCTCAATCCACCTGTGTGTTTTTCCTTGAGGAGGCCGTCCTGCCACCAATGCATTGCCGTTGCCATGGCCACACTTGTGGCAATACTATCCATCCCCAAGTCGTTCACCATATGCGTCATGTGAAGGATCGAAGCCATGTCGCTGTTACCCACCATGGGTCCCAGGGGAATGATCGTACCGGCTTCTCCGCCACGGGCCTCCTCTCCCGCATGCGGCCCACTCGGGATGTGCCAGTAATGGTCACAGTGTTGGAAACAGGAGTGGCAGGCCTTCGAACCCCGCGCAAAACTCTGCAAGAAAACATCCACATTGACCTTTTCGTACGGGAACTCCTGGGGTTGCATGTTGTACTGGCAGGTCAGAACCTCCGAAAGCTCCACAAGCCATTTGGTACCCTTCTCCCCAAAACGGGCAAATCGGGGCTCATCCCTGTTCTTTTGGTAGATGGCATGGAATACCTCCCAGTGCCGGTCCGGGTCTGCCACCCGGATTCCTTTGGAACCGTAAACGACGATCCCTTTCAGGTTCTTTGATCCCAGCACCGCGCCCATGGCGCCGGCTGACGGAGCGCGGTCGCGATCACAGGTGATCATGGCCGCGTGCACCTGATTCTCACCTGCAGGACCGATGAGCAGAGTTCGGGTGCGGGGTTCCCCCAATTCCTCCTTGATCAGTCGGTCCGTTTCGCTGACCCCCTTGCCCCAATAGGACAGTGCGTCCCGGAGCTCCACCGTATCGTCTTCTATGCGAAGGTAGACCGGGTCGCGAGCCTTCCCCTTAATCAGAACCGCATCGTAGTTGGCGTATTTCAGGCTGCAGCCAAAATCCCCACCCGTGTTGGCATCCAGGTAGCCGTTCAGAGCCGGACTTAGTGCAACCGCCACGGAAAGGCGGCCCGATCCCGGCGTCAACGTCCCGGTAAGCGCTCCGGGGGCAATCCCCACGATGTTCTTCGGATTGAAGGGATCGCGCTCGGCGAAATCGTAGTTCTCCCAGATGAGCCGTTCCAGTAAGCCCTGACCCCCCAACCACTTCACGGCAAACTCCTCGGAAAGCGGTATCTTTTCAATCTTGGATTTTGTGAGATCGACCATGACTATGGTTCCAGCCCATCCGTACATAGTAGCCACCCCTTCTTTCACTCCCAAACAGGTTACCCAAGATACACCCACCTGCTGGACAATCCACAAAGGTGTCAGCTGTCAGGGGGCCAGGAATATGGCCCTGACCCCTCTCAACTCCATTGCTCACAAAAACAATCCCTTTCGTCTTCCCTATTGCTCCTTGCATCTGGACGTTTTTCCTCAGCCTGCCGTAAGCGTAATTCTCCAGCCGCTTTTTATTCCAGGGTTGCCTTGTATTCCTTCAGTTTTATCCTCGCCTCTTCAAATAAGGCCTCTGACTCCTTCGACGGTTCGACATACCGGATGGCCTGCGTATCGCAGACTTGAACGCAACGGGGTTCACCGTCACAGAGAAGGCAATTCGTAGTTGTCCCATCCTCCTTCCGGACGGAGATGGCCCCAAAGGGACACTCATAGATACACATCCGACACCCGATGCACTTGTCCCGATCCACATGGATCGCCCCGGTCTGCTCGTTCCGCATCCTTGCCTCTGCAGGGCAAGCCGCGATGCAAGGAGTGTCGTCGCACTGTTGGCACACCAGCGGGAAGTCGGTCGCCTCTTCCCAGCAAATCACGCAAATCATGGAAATGGCGGGATTACACATCCCTTCGTTGTGCAGGGAGCACGCGATTTCACAGAGGTGACAACCGGTGCATTTCGTGTAGTCTACCCGCAGCCTATTTCGGTTGGTTTGCTCTGTCATGGTTACCCTTTTCTGGGTTTATTCTTCCTCCCGGGTGTCATACACCCGCTTTGGATTGTAAAGCTCGAACTGATGGGCCGCTTTCTTGTCGATCGTCCTGGCGATTTCATACACCCTGCTGGTCGTAAGGAGGTCACCCTTCTTGACCGGAATGCGGGGCACACGGATCTTCTCGACACGCCATCTGATTTTTCCGTACCAGGAACCATAGGCTTCATTGACCCGATCTGTCTTGACCTTGCGGACCTGTAACTCCTTCTGCGGATGCTTGAACATGAATACGGTCTTCTCGACCATCTCTTATTCCCTTCTCCTGCACCTTGGCCGAAAGGTGAAAGGATCGACGGGAAAGTGAACGAAATGGTTCCGCGCCTCTTCTTTCACCTTTCACTTTTGTCCTTTCGCTTCTGTGATTCCGGCACCTAGTTGCCACAGCCCATTGCTGCGTTAGAAGCGCAGTCACAAGCTGAAACATTAGATCTGCCTTGCCCAGAAGGCCCCTTCGTGAATTGCATTCCCGATGTTCCGAGGGTTGATGCAGTCCCCGATGGCAACCACTTCCGGAACCTTCCCCATGAGCACCTCTTTGAGGAGCTCGTTCGGCTCCCTGCCGCATGTAATGATTACCGTATCTGCGGGCAGAAACGCCTCGTTTCCGTCCTTGTCCACAATCGTGGCCCCGTCATCCGTTATCTCCACGGCCTTTCGGTTCAGCTTCAGTTTCACACCCGCCTCGGGCAGATATTCCTTGACGAGCATCTGGATACGGGACGGATCAAGCAGGTACGGACCTTTGGCGATGTTGTCGGTTTTCTCTACCAAGGTGACGTCCTTTCCACTTCTTGCCAGGGATAAGGAGGTTTCAGCACCTTCTACGCCCCCGATGACCACGACCCTTTTTCCTACACGATCCTTCCGCCGGATCAGACGATCATGGATCATCGGGTATTCTCGAAGGGCCAGATACTCCTCATAGTGTAGGACGATGGGCTTGAGGATCCCCTCAATATCCGGCCAATGGGGCAGAGAGCCTGCAGCAACAATCACCACATCCGGGTTCTCAGACAAGGCGAACTGGGCCGTCACTTCCTTGTTGAGCACAACCTTCACGGCGAGCTTTTCCATTTGCCTTTTCAAGTACGAGATCGAATTGTACAGATGTCTCGTGTGCAAGTTTGGAAAGCCGCAGGCGGTATGCACCAATCCTCCCAGGCGACCCTTCTTCTCGTACAAAGTGACTTCATGGCCCCGCTGCACAGCGACGCGGGCAAACTCCATCCCGGCCGGCCCCCCTCCGACTACCAAGACCTTCTTCTTGTTCAAGGCCGGCTTCAGGAAGCCGTATTCTCGCTCTCTTCCATAGGCAGCGTTCTGGGCGCATTTCGCACGATGCTGCGCGAAAAAGGCAGTCTGGAGACACCAGTTCTCGGACATACATTTGCGGATGTCGTCGTCCCTTCCCTCCAAGACCTTTCTCGGAAAATCCGGATCTGCGGTCACGACCCTACCCAGTTGAACGATGTCTGCCCTCCCTTCCTCAACGATCCTTCGAACGAGCTTCGGATCGAAAAGTTTCCCCACCGTTGCAACCGGCTTCTTCGTGATCTTCTTTACCGCCTCCGCGTAAGGCACCAAGGTTCCGGAGGGGAAATACACGGGCTGGCAAAGGTAGGCAAGGGCTTCGTTCGTAGTCACACCGCCGGTGGAGACATCGAACACATCCACCCCGGCCTTTTCCAGGGCCGATACGAGCTCGTTCAAGACAAATTCGAATCCGTATCCTTCGATACCGGCATATTCCTCTGCACTGATCCGCCAGATGATCGGGAAGTCCGCATCCGTGTGCTGCCGAATCGATTTGACGATCCGTTTCGACAGCAACAGCCGGTCCCACCCCCATTTATCCTCACGCTTGTTGGTCACCGGAGAAGTGAACTGCATGATCAACGAGGCACCATGTGCGGCATGGACATTGACCGCATCAAACCCTGCTTTTTGGGCCCTGGCTGCAGCCTTTCCGAATTCTTCGATGATGCGTTCGATGTCACTGTCGCTGAGTCTTCTCGCCTTCAGTCCAGGAACAAAAGGCAACGGCACCTCAGAGGGCCCGACAGGCACTTGACCATCGATCAACTCGGGCGTGCAGATGATCCCCCCGTGAAAGAGTTGGAGGGCAGCCTTCACGTCGGCCGAATGGATTTGGTAAGCAAGATCCGCAAGTCCGGGGATGTAAGAGTCGTGGTAGATTTGGGGCATCCTCCGGAAAGCTACACCGTCCTTGCTGACGGCGGTGTTGGCCACAACGATCATGCCCGGGCCACCCCGAGCCTCGGTCACGTAGCTGTCGATATACTCCTGGTTGATGTAACCCTTTTCCGCTCCAAAGCAGCGGTAAATAGGTGCGTTGACCAACCGATTCTTCAGCTTCACATACTTTCCGATCCGAATCGGATCGTGAATCGTCGGCATATACAGCAGTCCTCCTCCAAACAACCGTGTCGAGTGCTACTCTAACCCTCCGAATCGACTACCATTCGAACTCCGTCCTCTCTATGGGTGTGTTTGAGGAACAAACACGTTCCCATAGGGAGAAAAAACGGTATCAAATGGTTTATGATAGCAGATCTTCTATGTGATTCAGGCCCTGAACTCGCGATCTCGTCTCCAGGGGCCGCACCCCATTCTTCCACATGTGGGGCGCGGAGCCAGGCCATGCGCATTTCGTCCAGACTCTCACCGATCACATCGATATGCTCCTCAAGCACCCTGCCTAGTCCTTGCTCGGAAGCCATCCCAAGCTGCTTAACATCTTCAACATCGTGGTTTACGATCCGTGCCGCTGTTGCGTCAAGGGCGACAAGGTCTGCGCCGGCGAGCAAGAACCAATCACCAAGGCGATCCTTCATGTTAACCGTGTACATCAAGCCCTCAACTCCTATTGAGGCATCCAGGATGGCCAGGTCCGGCTTACGCACCTTCAGGATATCGATAAAGCACTGCTCTATCCCGCCTGAGTTTGCGTATGCCTCGTGGAGCTTGTTGCGCATGATGAAGCTTCCGTAGCGACCGAGGGGTGTGACACCCAGCAAGTTCTTCATTGAGAGTGTCAGTTGGGTCCAAGGGTGGGTCCTGAGGACGGGCACACTGATCACGCGGTCGGCGTGATAGAAAAAACTCGAGACGGCTATCTTCTTCCTGCCAGGCTCGATCTCCACGCTCGAGTCGATCTCTACCCATTCGGGAGTATCGACTTCCAGACAGGCCAATCTCACCGGCTTCCCATACGCCAGGCTGAGGTTCTGAGCGGCTTCGGCGAGATTCGTCGAGCCATCCAGGGTGGTAAGGTTCTGCCATGACCAGCTTCGTACCTGGGCCCCGTCGCCGATAATGACTTCCGAAGCGCCCGCCTTGAGGCACTCCTCAGCAACAGCGATAAGTATCTCCGGTTTCGTGCTCCACCCGGTCGCGAAGGGATTCTCAAACATGCCGACGGCCATGAAGTTTGGCTTTATGAAGACCGTCTCACCCGGGCTGACGAAGGCCTCAATCCCTCCCACAGCCTCCAAGACCTGTCGGGCCATCTCGTAGAGGTCTGTGCCCCGAATACACGCAATACGGGATGTCTGTGTATTTGCTGCCTGGGGTTTCGTGGGATTCTTGTCCCCACAGCCGGGAAGTATCTGGGATGCGGCAACAGCTGTCCCCGCGGACACGCATATCCTTAGAAAGTCCCTTCGATTGAGTCTGACCGGTCCATTTGGGAGGAGGAGTCTCAGCGATCCTGCCTGTGGTCCTGTAATCTTATGCTTTTTCTTAAGTTCTCCGGGAAAGTGGTCAATCGTACAAGTGATTTCTCGGAACGATTGAATGGTATCCTCCGTGGCTTCCTGTCTGAAGTTTGACATTCGGAGAACTCTCGCGGGCAGGCCTGTAATCTATTAGGTATACATATATAATAGGTGAACCCATAAGAATAGATTTGCATTGATTATTGCTCCAAACATATCGCCTGTCAAGTTATTTTTGTGCCTGTGTGGGCCTGTCGAACGTATGGAATACGTGTGGGGGATTCGTTGCTCGCGAAGCAAGACAACAACAGCATCCGGCCAATCATATCGGCCCCTTCTCTCGAAGGCCGTCGTGGCCGAGCCGATACGTAGCTCTTCTTCAGGCAAG
>CAZSUQ010000282.1:0-6847 GCA_964609935.1 uncultured Thermodesulfobacteriota bacterium
GCCTCTTGAGGTGAAGCCGTGAGCCGCCTCGATAAATAAGAAGCCATGCAGGTGTCGCCCCTGCCGCTCCTTCCCACGAGCTCCCTTGGGAGGAAGGGTGCCTGGTGGAACGTTCCTTCAGAGAGGACCAGGATGCCGTCCCGGTGTGTCAGGACGATTTCCCTGGGCCCGAGATCCTTCAACGCATGCGAGGCGGACCGGATGTCTGTTTCCCCTGTGAGGATTTCCGCTTCCACTGCATCGGTCTTCAGGATGTCGATCCTGGACAGGACCTCCTCCTTTTCCTCCCATTCGTCCCCCGTAAGACGCCCGTCCGGGGATACGGAACGCACAAAGCCCTGCACGTCCGCGCCCAGTATCGCGTTCTTTGCCTTCAGGGCCTTGATCAGTTCAAGGCCGACTTCTCCCCTGAAGGAAGCATTGATAAGGAAAGCCCTTGCCTGGAGCTGCTGCACGTCTGTCTTGCCGAAGGGCCCGGCTGAATGGGTGACCGTGATGGTGCGCTCGTCCACGTCGGCGCTCGGGTATTCGAGTCGCAGATGGGTGGATGAAGGGGTAAAGGTGGGGAATACGGACACCCCCAGGTCCTCCAGCGCACTCACGATGTGGCTGTCTTCACGGGCAAGCCGGGTCACGGTTGCGACCCGGAGGCCTGCCAGGACGGCCGCATGGGCACCGTAGTTGAACCCGCCTCCGTCAACGACCCTTGTTCCGGAAGCGGATACGATGGTGTCTTTCGTATAGTTGCCTATGAGAACCAGATCGTAGAGATCCTCTCTGCCTCCCATGTCTTCCCCTTGGTCCGCTAAGAGTACTAAGCCAGGAGCTTCTTTTCCATCTCAGGGATACAGCGATCAAGCGTATCAACGATCCTGTGGATCGTGGCGCGATCCATGTTCAGTGCAGGAGCCACGCACACGGTTTCCATGGTGGATGACCGGATGTAGAGACCGGCTTCCCAGCAGAGATCCACCAGCAGCGACGGTGCCGCATTCTCCGGCATGATGGGCATCTTGGTCTCCTTGTCCGCCACCAGTTCAACCGCGGCCAGCATGCCCATGCCTCTCACATCCCCCACGGAATCGTACTTCCTCAATTCCCTCAGGCCGTCGAGCAGGTACGCGCCGTTCTCGGCCGCCTTCTGGACGAGGCCTTCCTCCTCGATCACCTGGATGTTGGCCATCCCGGCTGCACAGGAGACCGGGTGGTTCATGTACGTGAAGCCGTGCATGATCGGGAGCCGCTCGTCCTGGTGTTCTGCAATGGAGTCATAGATGTCGCCTCGAATCACGGACGCGCCGAGGGGGATGTGGCCTGAACTGATCCCCTTGGCCAGGCTGAGCATGTCGGGCCGGATGCCCCCCCAGTGTTCGTGGCCGAACATGGTCCCTGTACGGCCGAAACCAGTGATGACCTCGTCCAGGATCAGGAGGATGTCGTGCTTGTCGCAGATCTCGCGCAGGAGGGGGAAGTACTCCTTGGGTGGGGGGATCACGCCACCGGAGCCGATGACCGGCTCAGCGATGAACGCCGCGATGGTTTCCGGGCCTTCATCCTGGATGGTTTCTTCGATGTCGTCGATACACTCGAAATTGCAACCGGGGTATGTCTGTTCGAACTCGCACTGGTAGCAGTAAGGGGCAGCCACGTTGATGAAGCCTTCGGGGAGGGGATCGATGTTGAAGTGAAAGGGGAAGATACCGGTGGCCGCTGTGGTGGCAAGGCCCATCCCGTGATAGGAGTACCGGCGGGAGATGACCTTGTTCTTGTCCCCCTTTCCCAGGAGGGCCCAGTATAGCCGGGCCATCTTGAGGTTGGTCTCGTTGGTCTCGGACCCACCGCAGGTGAACCAGGCGCGGCTCAGGTTGTAGGAGGGATCGAACATGCCCGTGAGCTTTGCGGCCAGCTCGATGGCCGGGGGCGAGGACATCCCGTGGAACGATGTGAAGTAGCTCAGCTTCTTCATCTGGGCGTGAACCGCCTCGATGATCCTGGGGTGACTGTGACCCACGGCCATGCACCACAACCCGGCAAACCCGTCGATGTATTCCTTGCCTTCCGAATCGCGGATCATCACGCCTTCCCCCTCCACGATGACCCTTGGGGGATGATGCAGCTCGAAATCCCTGGGGTGTGTCAGGGGATGGATCAGGTGTGCTTTCGCCATTTCCACCAGAGACATGTCCGGTTTCATGCGGTGATCTCCCTTGTTGTTGCTCTCCAGGAAAACGTAAGAGCAAGAAAAACCATCTGGGTTCCGGATTAGGATCTAGATGAGCCCGAGCTGCTGCAGCTTCATGCCCAGGGCCATGTCCCCCTTGAACTTGAGCTTTCCGCTCATGAAGGCCTTCTGTCCAGAGAGCTTCCCTGTCACAAGGGCTATGTAATCCTTGTCCTTCATGGACAGGGCGATGTTGGGGGAATCGGTTGTGCCCTGGTGGGCCTCCAGTTTCTGATCCTTGATGCTGATCCACCACTCCCCGCCGTCATCCCCGGAAAGCTTGAACTGAATGACAGCGGTGAGCCCGGCGGCCTTTTCCCCATCAAAGGATTCCGGAAGAATCTTTTCAATGAATTCCTGGGGCGTGCTCACTTCCATGACAGGGTTCTCCTTTCTGAAATGAAACGGATTAAAGTCCCAGACATTTGGCCACCAGGCGGCGCTGGATCTCCGATGTGCCTCCTCCGATCCTGAGCAATCTGGCGATTCGATAGATGCGCTCCACGGGCAGTTCCTTCATGTACCCCATACCGCCGTGCACCTGCAGGATGCGATCCGCCACCCGGTCGCACATCTCGGATGCATAGAGCTTGGCCATGGAGATCTCCTTCAGGGCCATGTCGCTGGGGTTCTGGTCGATGCGCCAGGCGGTGTAATAGGTGAGCCAGCGGGCCGCCTCGATCTCGGTGGCCGAGTCGGCCAGCATCCACTGGATGGCCTGGTTCTGGCCGATGGGTTTTTTGAACTGCACGCGGATCTTTGCATACTCAACGCCGAGATTCAAAAGGTATTCCGCCAGGCCGATTGCATTGGAGGCAACGATGAGCCTTTCGGCGCTGAGCCAGGTGGCTGCAGAGAGAAAGCCGAAGCCTTCCTTTCCGATCATGTTCTCGGCCGGTACGCGGCAGTCCTCGAAGAAGAATTCAGACTGGAAATCGTCGTCAGCCATGGACCGTTGAAGGTTTCGCGTGAATCCCGGCGTGTCCGCATCCACGAAGAAGGCGGAGATGCCGCCGTTCATACCCAGTTCGCGGTTGTTGGCGGCAAACACCTGTGCAAAGTCGCAATAGGGGCCGTTGCTGATGAAGTGTTTCGACCCGTTCAGCACATAGTGGTCACCGTCCCTTACGGCCGTTGTCTCAATGGCAGCCACGTCCGAGCCGGCATTGGGCTCGGTGAGGGCAAAGCACGTGGTCTTCTCTCCACGCATGAGAGGGCCCAGGTATTTCTCCTTCTGAAAGTCCGTGCACTCCATGAGCATACCGGTGGGCCCCATGGGCGGATCGCCCAGGACATAGACGCCCAGGATGCTGGTCCCGGATTTGGCGATGGTCTCCCGGATGGCGCTCAGGGCCACCATGTCCAGACCGCCGCCGCCCAGCGCCTCGGGCAGATGCAGCGTGTAGTATCCCAGGTCCACGCTCTTCTTCCGGATCCCGGCGCCCAGTTCGTGCACCTCCCTGGAGAACTTGCCGTCTCCACAAATGTCCTGGTGTTCCCGCTCTGCCGGGAGGACCTCTTTGTCGACGAATTTTGCGATCGCGTCCCGGACCTGGCGGATCTCTTCGGGTAACGTGAAGTCCATCTCAGGTATCCTCTCTCTCGAGTATGGTTGCACCGCCCTGGCCGTATCCTCCGCAGATCGTTGCCAGCCCCCATCTCAGACCACGGCGTTCCAGTTCGAATGCGAGGTGGCCCACGAGGCGGGCCCCGGAAGCCCCCACCGGGTGTCCGATGGCGCAGGCGCCGCCGTTCACGTTGATGTGCTCGTTGTTCGTCACGCCAAGCTCCTTCATCAGAACCAACGGAACCGCGGCAAAGGCCTCGTTGATCTCGATGAGATCCATCTGGTCAATGGTGAGTCCTGCGCGCTCAAGGGCCTTCCGGGTGGACGGCACAACCGAGTATCCCATGATCCGGGGGTCGCAGCCGGCAACGGCCAGGGTCCGGATGGTGGCCACCGGCTTGAGGCCCTTCTCCTTTGCCTTCTCCTTGGACATGATCAGGCAGACCGCCGCACCGTCCGCCGTGCCCGAGGATGTGGCCGCATTGATCCTTCCCTCGCCGGGCATGAAGGGTGTGGGCAGGGAAGCTACCTTTTCGTAGGAGCTGTTCTCTCTCGGGCCGATGTCGTTGTCCACCATGACCGTTGTGCCGTCCGGTAAAAGGCCCTCACAGGGCACGATCTCGCGCTTGAAGGCCCCGGATTTCTGTCCGGCCACGGCCCGATGGTTGCTCATCACGCCCCAGCGGTCCATGTCCTCCCTGGGGATGTCGTAATCCTTGGCGAGCTTCTCCGCCGTGATTCCTCCCACGAGCTCCAGGGGATCCAGGGTTCCGTACATCTTGGGGTTCGGGTTCATGGCGCTCAGCATGGTGCCCGGCTTCTTGAGCAGGGCATCGAAGTCCGTGTCCGGGGTGACCACCGGCAGGGAGAGGTGGGTCATGCTGTCGATCCCGCCGGCGATGAAGATGTCGCCATGCCCGCTCTGCACGGCCATGGCCGCCACGTGGACCGACGACATGGCGGTGACGCAGGCCCGCTCAACGCTGAAGCCGGCCACCTCGTAAGGGAATCCCGCAAGAACCAGGCAGTTTCTTCCGGGGTGGGCCTGCTCGCCCATCTGCTCCACCGCCCCGAGGATGACGTCCTCCACCTCACCGGGGTCGACATTGTTCCGCTTGACGATCTCCTGCAAAACCGCCACCCCCATGTCATCGGAGCGAAAATCGCGAAAATATCCCTTCTCTTCGCCGGATCGGCAAAAGGGTGTTCGAACCATGTCAACGATTACGGCCTCTTTCATCTCTGGCATGATCTTCCTCGCATCCCTTTGGGTTATCGGTCCGCTTCCGGTGCAAGGCCCGGAGCATCCTTTGTTTCCACGTTTGAAAAGAGGGCAGTAATGAGAGGATCCTGGAGGCTCTCATTGTGCAGGTTGCGGTTTAACCCTTTGACGTTCCTTCGGATTTCGGAACGGTTTTTCCAGGCCGTCTCTCTTTTTTTGGGAAGCCGGGGTGACGAATCGAGCGCCACCAATATAGGGAAGGATTTCACGGGTTGTCAAGGATATTTCACCAAACGGTGAACCCAGTCATTCGAGTCCCTGTTGAAATTCCAGGACGCTTTCAGCAAGGAATGCATACTGAAGGAAGAGTACGGAGTGATCCCCATCAGGTATGACCAGGAATCTGGCATTCGGAATAACACGATGCATGTAGATCGAGTGGTCCTTGATGCCGTCCTTTTCTCCCACCAGCAGAAGGGTTGGAATCCGGATCGACCCTTCACGGTGCAGGTTCTTCTCCTCCCACACGCTTCGAAGGACAAGGGCGAACTCCTGGTCCGAATAGCCGGACAGCTCCTTCAGGCTCTTTTCAATGAATTCAGGATCTCTGTTTTTTGCGTAACGCCGTTTCAGGGCCTTGATCGTCTCCTTTTTCAGTGATGTGATGCCAAGCCTTTCCAACATGGAGACGAATTCGATTCCTGCCCTCCAGCGGAACCTGTAAGGGGGAGGCGTGGCGATCAGGACAAGGCCTTTTACCCTGGAAGGCCGCAGGAAGGAATACTCCTGGGCAATCTGGGCGCCCATGGAAAAGCCCACGAGTGTTGCAGCCTCGAGTTCCAGGAGGTCCATCAGGCAGTCGAGGTCACGGGCATGGGTGTTCAGGCGGTAGGGGGTTTGCATTGGATCGGACTTTCCATGTCCGATCTGATCCAGAAGGATTACGCGGTGGCCTGCTGAAAGGGCGGGAATCATCCTCCTCCAGGCACCCATGTTCGACCACATGCCGTGGAGGAGGACCAGAACGTTACCCTGTCCGTGCGACTCGTAATAGACCCTGCCATGGGGCCCTGGGATCAGAGGCATGGATCTATCCTTGGCCGGTCAATGCAAACCTGCCCTGTGCCTGCTGAAACCTGTCTTGTGCCGGATGTCTGTCTTTCTCAGGGGGTTTCCGTGATGTTCACCTCTCTGGCATGGACCAGGTTCGCAAACAGTTTGCTGCCGGCGGCGAAGCCGTTTACCGCTTTCGTGTTCCTTCGTGTCACCGTGAAGAGTCGAGTCCCTGTGCCGATATCCAGGGGTTCCATGGCATTTCTCACCTGTGCGAGGAAGTGACCGCCGTTATCCAGGGACAAAACGACTGGTGCCGCCGTGGTCAGGATAACATCGAGTGCAGCCGACTGCCGGATCGTAATACCGGCGTTTCCTGCATTGTTACCGTTCCACGAGGCAAGGAGAGACTGATCCTTGTCAAGGGTAGCGCTAAAAGCAGGATTTGTGATCACCAGGGCTTGTGCAGGCGTTTTAATGGTGTTTACGATCTGGTTCCCGTTGCCAAGGGTTACGCGAAAGATGTAGTCCCTGTCCAACTCAACCGTGAGGAGGGGCACGGAGTAGGACCAGGCTCCCGCAGGGTTTTTAGACGCGGTCAGCTTACGGGCTGTGAGCCCGGGATCGATCACTTCAATGGTTGCATCGCTCAAGAGCACCCCCAGGAATCCACTCGTGAAGACCGCCCCTGCAGCGTAACTTGTGGTATCGCCTTTTTTTGTGTCCTCAGGTAACTACTCGCCCCCCTGGGCGTAGATCTGGCCGGAGAGAGCCATCTGAATGG
>CAZSUQ010000283.1:0-6828 GCA_964609935.1 uncultured Thermodesulfobacteriota bacterium
CTTGAATCGGTTCACTCCAAAGGCCTCGGCCGCCTGGACGTATTCGTTCTCCTTGACCTTCAGGGTTTCCCCCCGCAGCAGGCGGCAGAGGCCTGTCCAGCTTCCCACGCCGAGCACCACACAGAGCCAGAGGAGCCTCGTGTCCGACGCCAGAGCGGTCTGCACCTCGGTCATCAGGGCCGTAACAATGAGCATCACAGCGGCGATACGAAGGATGTTGGGGATGGAATCCACCGTGGTGTAAAGGTACTGGATCACGTCGTCCGCCCGGCCCCCGAAGTATCCGGCCATGATGCCGAAGAGGATGGCCAGCGGCGTGGCGATGAGGGTCGTGACGGTGCCGAGCACCAGGCCCACGCGTGCGCCCTTCAGGGCACGGTAGAGGATGTCCTGGCCCACCTGGTCCGTTCCCAGCACATGGTATTTTGTGGACAGAACCGCCACAACGGACACGACCAGGGCCGTGACGGACAGAAAGAGGCCCAGGCGGAATCCGGCCTGCAGGGACATCCCATCTTTCGAGGCCTTTGAAAACCGCTGTTTGAGGGCAACCAGGCCCAGGGAGAGCGCCAAGAGGGCCAGGCCGATTCCAAGCCCCACGAGAAGCCCTTTGAGGACCAGCCGGGCGATGTCCTTTCCCCTGTTGTGCGGCTCTTCCAGGTGGCTCCCTCCGTGTCTGAGCCTGGGGAAGTCCCGCTCAGAGGATCCGTCAGCGAAGTTCCTGGTTTCCTTTGTGAACTGGTGACTCGCAAAGGGTGCGGAAAAGGTCTTCTCGGTTCTTTCCCGGAGCCCGGAACAGATCACGTCCAGCACGGTGAGAACAGAGGGCCTGTACACCGGGTCCCCTGCGTCCGTGACCTCCCTGCTTCCGTCCTCGGAGACGGCACGCTCCTGGAAATGGACCGAGTCCATCAGCGCCACGGCTGCATAGAGCAGGCAGATCCCCATGCAGACCATGGGGAGCCTCTTGGAGCGCATCTGGCGCCAGGCCGTCCGGTAGTACTCGCGCCTTCGAGCATGGAAGAAGAACGTCACGGATGAAAGCACGAGGAGAAGCAGCAGCAGGTCCGTGCCAAGGACCAAGAATCTCAAGGTTTGAAGGTCGATCTGGATCATCTCTCAATACAGCCTGTGTTCATCTGTTGAATTACTCCAGCCTCACCCGGGGATCCACAAAGGTGTATGAAATGTCGGTCATGATCAGGCCCGCGATGTAAAGGGCCGAACCGAGGAAGACCATGGCCTGAACAATGGCGAAGTCCTGTCTCTGGATGGCCTCGAGTGTGAAGCTCCCCATCCCGGGGATGGCAAAGAACGACTCGAGCACCAGGCTCCCGATGAACAGGAACGGGATCATGACCACCACGCCGGTGAGAATGGGGATCATGGCGTTCTTCAAAGCGTGCTTGAACAGGACCGTGGACTCGGGCAGTCCCTTGGACCTGGCTGTGCGGACGTAGTCCTTGCCCATCTCCTCCAAAAAGATGGTTCTGTACCACCGCACGCCTGACCCGACCCCGCCGATGATCCCGATCACCACGGGCAGAAGAACGAACTTCACGGCATAGAGCCCGGTATCGTAGCCCGAAACGGGCACGAGCCTCAGTTTCGTGCCCAGGAGCCACTGGCCCCCGATCACGAAGAAGAGGATCGACACGGACATGAGGATCACGCTTGCGATGACGCCCCAGAAATCGAGGTAGGACCCCCGGTAAAAGGCCAGGGTCATGGCCACGATGATGTTCACGAAGATGCCCACCAGGAAGATGGGGATGGTCACGGCAAGGCTCGGCATGATCCGGCGACGGATCTCGTCTCCGATGTTGCGTCCGTCATCCGCTTTCCCGAACTGAAAGAGGAGAAACTTTACGGACTTCTTCCAGAAGATGGTTTCCGTGAAACGCTCCGTGGGTGAAAGCCTTTCCTGGAAGAGGATCCTGACAACGGCCATGGGCGCCCCCTCCGAGGGGTGCATGGAGATCTTCAAGGGGTGGTCGTCTCCTCTGGTTTTCCGGAGGGAAAAGGAGACTTCCTGAACCTGCTCCCCTGAAAGATCCATGCGCACACGGCCGTCCTGAAAGGGCGGGGGAAGATTCGTCTTCGCCGTTTCATCGGTTTGAACCCTCACCTCCAGAAGGCCCTGACCCGAACCGGGCCCCTCCACCAGGAGCCTGTAATCGCCCTCTCTCTGTGCGGGAAGGGTCAGTTCCGCAGGACCGCCGCTGACCTGGCGAATCCCCACCTCTGTCCATCCGGCATTGAAAAAGTAAGGAAGATGATAGCCCCTCTCCCGCTTCCATCTGGAGACCTGCTCGGCCGTGATCCGTTTCGAACCGAGGTGGAAGCGGGCCATGTCGTCCGGTGTGTTGATGAAGAAGAAGAGGGCAAAGGTGATCAGGTTCACCCCGATCAGTATGGGGATCGCGTACAGGGCTCTGCGCAGGATGTAAGCCGTCATGGCGTGCTCACCCTTTTCTGATTCTGCCAGAAGGTGTAAGCCGCAGGAAGGGCCGAGAGGATCAGGATGCATGCGAAAATGACTACGGGCCACCAGATCGGCCTGTTCCTCTCCCTGCGAATCCTTTCGCGAAACTCGGGTTCGATCCGCTTGTACTTCAGCGTGTTGCCGCCCAGGGTCATGGGCTTGGCGTTCTTGTACCATGGATGATAGAGGCCAACGGAGACGGGATGAACTCCCCACATGAACGGCGCGTCCCTTCCGGAGATGTGAAGCATCCGCTCGAGGATCCGGCGCCGACCGGGGCTGTTCGGCATGGACTCCATCTGCCTGAAGAGGGTGTTGAATTCCGGGTTGTCGTAATTCGCGACGTTTTCTCCTCCATACTTGGTCTTCCCGTTCGGACCGTACAGAAGGAACAGGAAATTCTCCGGGTCCGGGTAGTCCGCGTTCCACCCCCAGAAAAGGAGCTGATAGTTCCCCTTCTTGACCTTGTCCCTGAAGCGGTTGTAGTCGGTCTGTCGTATCTGCAGGTCGATGTCCAGCTTTGCAAGCTGTTTGCGCAGCCAGTCCAGGCGGGGCTTGGCCCATGCCCCGGTCCAGTAGGTGTCAAAGGTGAGGAGCAGGGGGTTTCCGCCTGGATCCATGCCGCCCGGATAGCCTGCCTCGGCGAGAAGCCGCCTTGCATATTCAACAGGCCTTCGTGCGGGCCCTTCCTCCGGATCTCTCCACGTGTACACAAAGGGATTGATCCCGTCCTTTCCCCTGACGTGGCCGAAGATGCCCGGGGGCAGGAGGTTCTGGGCTGCAATCCCCCGCCCGTTCTGGAAAATCTGGATCCATTCCTCGATGTTCACCGCGATGGAGATGGCCTGCCTGAGCTTTTGTTTCTCTTCGGAATACCCCCCCACCTTGTCGTCCATCATGTTGAAGGCGAAGTAGAAGGTGGTGGGCATGACCGCCTTCATGATCCGTATTCCTTGAGCGGACATCCTGTCCGTGAGCCCCAACTCCCCTGATGTGGTGAGCTGCACGGCCTGGTCAAAGACCTCGTTCGAAATCCCGGAGGTGTCGTAATACCCCTGAAGAAACTTGTTCCAGCGGGGAATGGCCTCGTTCTCCTTCTTGTAGACCGCTTTCCGGATGAAGGGGAGGGGTTTCCCCTCGTCTTCGAGGAGGCCCTGCTCCCGGTCTCCCGGTTCACCCTGGCTCGGGTAGGGCTCTCTGCGGAAACGTTCGTTCCGGGCGAGTGTGATCTCCATGTTCGGCAGATAGGTCTCCATGCGGAAGGCCCCTGTACCCACCGGGCAGGTGTCCAGCTTCAGGTTCCTTTCCACGAGCGGTGCCTGCGCAAAGAACAGGTCCGCCTCACGGGGCACGGGCGAGAAGAAGGGCATGGCCAGCCAGTAGATAAACTGGGGGTACTTCCGGTCGAGGATGATCTCGTAGGTGTACCGATCCTTCACATGCGCGCCTTCCAGCGGGAACCTGTCCAGGTCGAACCGTATGGGGTCTTCCCTCTCATCGGTTTCCTGATTGTAGAGAGCGCCCTTGAGACGCTTCCTTGCCGCACGGATGCGGTTGAGTTCCCCCTGAAGGTCCTGGGAGAGCTTATCAAGTCCCTGGATGTAGTTCGCCATCAGGCTCAGGATCGGGCAGTCCAGTGTGGGCAGGGCCAGCCTCTTGATCTGGTAGACATAGTCCGAAGCGGTCAGTTCGCGTGTTCCCGCATGGGCAAAGCCTTGCAGACCCTCGATCCCATCCATCTGTTTTTCGGTCAGGCTGTGATAAAGGGGGCGGCCCTGCCTGTCCGCGGCAAAGCACGGGTGGTTCTGAAAGAGGATCCCTTTTCGGATCCGGATGGTGTAGACCGCCCGGGCCACCTCGCGGGCAGGCGGATCCCCGGGAAGCCTGTTCCCATCCCTGTCGTAGCAGGTTGCCTCCGGTAGACGCTCCGCGGTGAGCGGTATCAGCTCATAGGGCCTCTTCAGGTAATGATACTGAAGGGGAGGTTCGTAGATCTGCATGATGAAATCGTATTCGTTCGAGGAGTAGGCCCGCGCCGGATCCAGGTGCTTGGGAGGCTCTCCAAAGGTGCTGTAAAAGGTGTTCTTTCCCTTTTCCGAAGGCCGGTAGGGGTTGTTCGTACAGGGGGCCAGGAGTGTCAAGGCGATGAAGAGCGAAGAGAGGCGAAGGCAAGGGATGGTGATTCCACGGAACCGGTGTGAGGGGCGGCTGGACGCCTTCAACCCGAAGATTTCATGTCTGCGCCGCCCGCAGGTGAAGGCTTCATGCAAGTTGCAGGAGAACTTTTGAATCCGGAGGTGTCCTGTCCTGAGTTTCAATCGCTCAACCCGAGAACGCAGGGGATCCGGGCCTCCGTATCAGGCCCGGCACAGGGGTTGTTGAGGAACGTTATCGCACGTCCACCACGGAACGGATTTTTTCCTTCCAGGCCTCGATGGCGTCTTTCCGGGTGATGCGCAGCTCGATCGCCTTCTCCGGACACTCGCCGGCGCACCGACCGCACCCGATGCACGCCTCCTGGTGGATGGTTGCCCGGCCTCCTCTGACCTGGATGGCCTGGCTGATACAGACGTTCTCGCAAACACCGCAGGCGATGCAGCCGTCCGTGACCTCCACCTCGAGCCCTTCCAGGCGGACCACGCCTTTTCGCAGCTGTGCCGGCAGGTGAGGGACCACGTTGTAGAGACAGCAGCAGGGGCAACAGAGACAGACGGTCAGGAGCCGGTCGCCCGGCCCCACACCGAGCCACACCGTGTCCAGCTTGTTCTTGCCGGTAAACGGGACCAGCCCGCTCCGGGTCGCGTCCTTGATGTGCCCCAGGGTTTCCTCCACGCCGGCCTGTTTTCCCAATTTTGGATTGATGCCGCGTGCAGCTTCCCCAAGGAAGATGCAGCCGGTCTGGGTGGAATAATTCCTGCACTGACTGTTGTCGCGGCAGATGCATTCATGCATGATGACCCGTACCGACGCCTCTCGAACGAACTCCTCCAGTACGGCGAGGGGGAGAGCCACGCTGGTTTCCGTCCCCTGGATGTCCTCGTTGATGGGGATCTGGGTCATCCTGTCGCCCTGCAGGAACGTCTTCTCCATCCACCTCCCCACAGGCCCCAGGTGTGCGGCCTTTGCCGTGGCGAAGCGGCTGGGCCAGAGCTTCTTGATCAGCTTGACCTCCAACATGGATCTGCTCAAAACGGACCTCCTTTCCTTAGTCCGTGAAATAGGTCACAGCGTTCCGGAAGAGGGCCATCCCGTTTCCCTCCTCGGGTACGGGAAGCCCGTCTCTGCGGCGTGCGGCAGCGATCCGGCTCCAGAGAGGGTGTTGCGTGAAATGGATGTGGCGTTCCGGGTGGGGCATGAGGCCAAAGACGCGGCCCGTGGGATCGGATACGCCGGCAATGTCGTTCAGGGAGCCGTTGGGATTCCAGGGAAAGCTGCCGTTGGCCGGGTCGCCTTCCTCGTTCGCGTAACGCAGCGCCACGCATCCGGCTTGTTCCAACCCTTCGAGGGTGGAGGGATCTGCAAAGAACTTTCCTTCTCCGTGGGCCACGGGCATGTAGAGGCGCTCGATTCCCCGGGTGAACACACAGCGGTCGCTCACGTTTCTGAGGTGGACCCAGCGGTCTTCATAACGGCTGGAGTCATTGATGGTGAGGGTTGCAGCCTGTTCGCATCCAGCCCCTGTGGGTGAACCGAGAAGCCCGTATTTCACCATGACCTGAAACCCGTTGCAGATGCCGATCACCAGGCCTCCCGCCTCCACGAAAGCGGTGACCGTTTCGGACAGGTGGGTTTTCACCCTGTTGGCCAGGACCTTGCCCGAGGAGATGTCGTCTCCATAGGAGAATCCGCCTGGAAAGGCCAGGATCTGGTAGCGGTCGAGCCGATCGTGCCCGTCGATGAGGTCATTCACGTGCACCCTGCGGGCCTCTGCACCTGCCTCCGTAAAGGCAAACCTGGTTTCGTGGTCACAGTTGATCCCGTATCCGGTGAGGATGAGTGCTCGAGGCTTGGCCATGGATTCGCTCCTGCTGTCATTACCACCACAGGGTCTTCTTGTACGCATCCCGAAGTTCGTCCAGCCCGGCTTCCACATAGAAATGCTGTTCCCCTGTTCGGATCCGCAGCACGTGTTCCGGAACGACCTCGCCGATGCGGCAGCAAGGGAGTCCCCTGAACAGGTCGGCAAAGGTCTCTTCCTTTTCCCTGGGAACGCTCACAAGGATCCTCCCCTGGCTTTCCGTGTAAAGGACGCTGTCCGCACGGAGCTCTTTCGAATCTGTGTTGACTTCTGACAGGTCCAGGTCAAGCCCCAGGTTGCCCGCATGGGCCATACGGGCCGCGGC
>CAZSUQ010000284.1:0-6820 GCA_964609935.1 uncultured Thermodesulfobacteriota bacterium
AAACAAACTTACTTAAGTTTAAACTCAACCTAACGTACTGATTTATTTGGTTTTTTTGCTTGACACTGTTGCCCTTCATTCTTATCTTTAGGATGGAGGGTTTTTCTATGGGTCGGCTTCGATCATTCAATCTGGCTATCCTGGCCGTTTTCTTGGCTGGCTGCTCTGCTGGAGCCAGTCAACTGCGGTCGACCGATAGTGCCCAGATCACTCCCTCTGTCCGTTCGGTTGATCGGCCTTCCTGGATTGGTGATTCCTTTTCTGAGTCTGGTGGTTGGTTGTATTTCTCTGGGGCTTGCTTGGGGTGTCTTGATTATGCTGAGGCTGTGCGGTTGGCTCACGCTGAAGCTCTCAAGCTTGCGGTATCGAGCGTTTCAGTGGTTGTGAGTTCTGAATTCACTTCTTATGTTCGGGAATCCTTCTCTGGGGATTCTCACCAGATTCAGGGGGAGGTTTCTGAGTTGCTTTCTTCTGTGTCTGAGAAGATCCACCTTCAGGGTTTGAATCAGAGGAAGGTTTATTTCGAGCGGTCAGGTGGTGGGTTTGATATCTGGGTTCGGTTGCAGATCTCCAAGGCTGATTATGATCTTGCCAAGGATCGGGCTTTCAGGGCTCTTCGTGAGCGGTATGAGGCTGAGGCTCGTGAGAAGGCAAAGCGTGAGAGGCTTTCAAAGGGTGCAAAGGTCTACGCTTCTCTTTTGTCTGTGGATGAAAATTCGGCTTTGGTGCGTGTGACTGAAGTAAATGGCGTAGCTGTGAGTCTGGCTTCTGCTGAGGTTATTGTTTCGAAGAAGAATCGGTTTGCAAAGACGATCTCTTTCTACGTCATGCATGTGCCTGAGAATTCTTCTGAGCGGTTTACCGTACCTCTTGGCATGGTTCGGGTCTGTGGTGGTTCAAAGGATGTTCGTATCCCTCTATCTGGCACTGAGAAGGGTATGGGGGATTACCTGCTTGGGGCTGATGTGGATTTCTCGATCACGCTTCAGGGTGTGGATGATGTTGGGAAGGAGGTATCTGTCATTCTTGAGTAGGTTTTCAACTGTCCGATATTTTCGGACGGTTGATTACAACAGATGTGGGTACAACAGTTTTGTTGTATTATTTCAAGGTGAATGATCCTGGGCCTGTTTTCTTGAACAGGCCCTTTTTGTTTTGGTACAGCAGGACTCGGAGTTGATTGCTGAAGTTCTTTGAAGTGGTTTTGTATTTCTTCTCCTGCAGGAGTGCTTCACCGATCTCCTTGACTGACTGAGGCTTTTTCTTTTCCTTCAGGATCTCGGTGATCAGGGTTGCGAGTGCCGGTTGCTTTGCCTTCTTTATCTTGGGTCTTGCAGCCGGTTTCTTTTTGGCTATCTTTTGCACTTTGCCAACAGAAGAAAGGACTGTGCTGATTTGGCTGTTGATGGAGTTGAGCTCATTTGCGATCCGATCCCTCTTTGCCTGGAGGGTATCGAGCTTTCCCTTTTTTTCGACCATCTCTGCGTAATCCGGTGAAGATGGACAGTGATTCCGGAGGAAGGTGGTCACCCGTTCCGGTTGAAGGTGGACAGGGATCGGAGCGAAGCGACGCTGGGATTTTCATCATGGTATAAGTGTCCAGCTTCAGTCAACCTTGCCCTTGGATTTTCTGACCGATTCTCCTTTCAGTCGTACTTTGTGAGCGTTGTGCACAACCCGGTCCAGGATGGCATCGGCCAGGGTGGGATCCCCGATGGTATCGTGCCATTTGCTGACAGGGACCTGGGAGGTCATGATGGTGGAAGAACAGTTGTAACGGTCCTCCAGGATTTCCAGGAAGTCTCTGCGTTCCATGTCTCCCAGGGTGGAGATCCCCCAATCGTCGACGACCAGCAGATGCACCCGTGCAAGCTTCTGGAGCAGTTTTCCGTAGGAGCCATCGGCCCGGGCCAGGTTCAGTTCCTGGAACAGGCGCGGGGCCCGCTGGTACAACGCGGTGTGCCCGTCCCGGCATGCTTTCTGGGCCAGGGCGCAGGCCAGAAAGGATTTCCCGCAGCCGGTGGGGCCGGTGATGATCACGTTGTGCCTTTTTGCAATCCAGTCTGAAGTGGTCAGGGAGAGCAAGAGGGATTTGTTCAGGTTCCGGGGGATCCGGTAGTCGATCTGCTCCACGGCGGCATCTTTGATCTTGAGCCTGGCGCGTGCGAGCCGGTATTCCAGCCTGCGGTTCTCCTTGTAGGTCCACTCCTGATCGACTAGGAGGCCGAAGCGGTCTTCAAAGTTCAGCGCAGCGACCTCGGGCTGGTTCCGCTGCTCCTCCATGGCGGAGAGCATGCCGTAGAGTTTCATGCTTCTGAGCTTCTCCAGGGTTTCTTCCAGCACCATGTTCTTTCCTCCTTTCCTATTCTGAGGGGTAGTAGTCCGGTCCACGGATGTTTTCATGCCGGGTGGCAACGGGTGAAGGGGCGGTGTCCGGGATCGGCTGGGTGTCCAGAGAACGCTCCAGGATGGATCGTACGCTCTTGTAGGAGTAGCCCTGGATCGTAAGGGCCCTGCGGCAGGCATTCTCCAGTCGCTGGGGCGTGTATTTTTGTCCCAGACGAAGGATGCCCAGGCAACTGCGGTAGCCCTGTTCCGGGTGTCTTCGGCTCTCCATGACCTTGCCCATCAGGGCCTCGGTCCAGGGGCCGGTCTTGCGCCCCCAGGCCTGGATCCGTTCCGGGGTCCATTCCAGGTGCTTCTTGTGAGAGGGGGGCCGGTGGGCGGCCAGGGTCTGATGCCGGCCTTTGCCGTACAGGCGGAGGTGGCTGGCCACCCGTGTTCCCTTGAACCAGATCTCCACGGTCGATTGCGCCAGCCGGACCTCCACGGATTTGTGGATCAGGCTGTAATGGACCGAGTAGTAGTTGAAGGCGGCCTCCACGTGGTAGTCGATGTTGACCTTGGCCTTTTTCCACGCCCCGTACTCATATCGCCTTGCCGGCAAAGGTCGCATGGCAGGTTTATCCAGCTGCTCGAACAACTGGCGCCGGGAGACGTCCAGTTTCTGGAAGTTCCGGTTGTTCAGCTTCTCCAGGACCTTGCGGATGGCCTCGTTGAGCTCGGCCAGACTGAAGAAGGTGTGCTCCCGCAGACCGCCCAGGATCATCCGCTCGGCAATCTGCACGGCCGATTCCACCTTGGCCTTGTCCCGGGGTTTTCGCTTCCGGGCGGGAAGAACGGCAAGCCCGTAGTGATCGCACAGATCCTGATACGTCGGGTTCAGATCCGGTTCGTACCGACAGGCCCGGGTCACCCCGCTTTTCAGGTTGTCCGGCACCACCAGGGAAGGGACCGCTCCCAAGAACTCCAGCATCCGGATGTGAGAAGCGATCCAGTCCGGCAGCTGCTGCGTCAGCGTGGCCTCGGCATAGATGTACCCGCTGGCGCCCAGACACCCGATGAACAGCTCCACCTCCCGGATCTCCCCGGTCCGCGGGTCCACGATCTCGGGCCGCTTGCCCGCATAATCCACAAAGAGCTTTTCCCCGGCCTTGTGCTCCTGGCGCATGGTGGGATTGAGCCGTCCCGCCCAGCTTCGATAGTGATGGTAGAACTGGGTCCTGGAGTACCCCTCCGGCTCCCGTTCCCGGTACTCCTCCCAGAGCAGCATCAGGGTCACCCCGGGCCGCCGGAGTTCCCGATGGAGGTATTTCATGTCCGGCATCCGGGGCTTGTCCGGGGGGTGAGCGGGAAGGGGTTCCGGAAACAGCTTCCGGTGAAGGCTCTGTTCGTTAAGATCTTCGGGAAGGGGCCAGCTCAGCCCGCTCTGGCCGAACCGGTGGATGTACTCCCCCACCGTGGTGGGGCTGATCGAACAGGTGCGGGATATCCCTCGGTTACTGAAATGGTGCTCGAACCGCAGCCGCAGCACTTCCTTGAGTTTGCGCATCGACAGTCTCTTCGCCGGCATGATACCTCCTCAAAAACGTTGCATTTCTGAGGAAGTATTCTATTTTTCGCCTGCCAGCGTCGACTATCGCTCCTCGTTTCTGTCCAGGACCGGACCCTTTTCCGCTCTTCCTTGAAAAAGTGTCCAGCTTCATTCCGGAATCGGTGTCCACCTTGGACCGGAATGAGTGTCCAGCTTCCGCCGGAATAGGTGTCCAGATTCAACCGGAATGGGTGTCCACCTTGCCCCGGAATACGCAGTGGATCCAGACCTTTGTCCACAGCCGGATCACCTTCCTGCTCCTGCTGAACGTATTCCTGCTCATCGTGGGCTGCCTGATGGACATCTTCTCGGCCATCGTGGTGGTGGTGCCCCTGATCCTGCCCATCGCCACCAGTTTCGGGGTGCACCCCCTGCACCTGGGGGTGATCTTCCTGACGAACCTGGAGATCGGGTACAACACCCCGCCGGTGGGCATCAACCTGTTCATCTCCAGCTTCCGGTTCAAGAAGCCGGTGATCAAGCTCTACGGGGCCACCCTCCCGTTCCTTCTGCTCTACCTGGTGGCCCTGGCCCTGATCACCTACGTGCCCGACCTGAGCCTGTTCCTGGTCCGTTGGCTCAGCGGTTGAAGAACCGGGGATACCTGCCCGATGAATGAGCGAGAGACGCAGAAGCAGGGTGACCGTGCAGAATGCCTCTCTCGGCACGTTCAAAGCCAGGTTCTTCACCCATTTCAAGGCGGAACAATACCTGGAGGTACCGGCGCCGAGGCCGGCCCGGGGAAGGGACGAGATCCTCGATGATGAGCGTGATGTTGAGTTTTGACAGGCGCTTGTTGACGCCGCGCGTCGTCATAGGTGAGCAGGAGTACCCCGCTGCCTGAGAACTGATAGCCGGCGGTCGATCTTTCAGCTGCTTCCTACCTGCTCTTCCTTCGCTTCCTCAGCCAGAGAAGAATCGCGGTTGCGCGCCGTGCTCCTGACATCATTGACCACCATGGCCGGCATGCTGCCCCTCATGCTGGAGCGCAGCCTCCAGGCACAGGCGCTCATCCCGTTGGTGGTGTCCATCGTGTTCGGGATGGCCGCAGGATAAAGGCCAATACGGCTCTTCGACGTCGGGCATGGAGTCCGCCAACGGGATCGCCTATGCCCAAAGCCGGCGATGGACACGAAAAGGCGATATGCAGGCTGATGCGTTCACTCGGCACAAGGACGCTTCTGTTCAGCGAACCTCATGACTTCCTGCGCCGGCCGGCCCTGCCGGACCAGCAGGGCCATTTGCCGCATGGTGTCCGCACTGTACTCATAAAAGCGTTTGTACCCATCGCAGAAATAGTTTTTTTCGAATGTCCCATCTATTGATGGCGCAAAACGATTCTTGGGGCATTCTCCCTTGCAGGCGAACAGCACGGAGCAGACGCGGCATTCCTGAGGAAGCGCCTGGGACTTCCCAAGTCGAAAGGCGTGCTGCTCCTCGGAATCAAGCATCTCCTGAAGCGAGTTGTTAAGGATGTTGCCGCGCAAAAACTCCGGGGAGACAAAGTGGTCGCATGCGTACACGTCGCCCGTATGCTCCAGCACCCCCATGCGTGGGCAGTTCGCGGCGTAATAGCACACCGGCGGCGGCGCGCCAAGATGGTTGCCCAGGGTTGCGTCAAAGAGCTGGACAAACATCTTGCCTACATCATTGCGAACCCAATCATCATAAATCGTAACGTAAAACTCGCCGAGCTGTAGCGGTGTGACGCTCCACGGCGCCACAACCGTCGGGGATGCGGCGGCCGGCTTCACCACGGGCACAAATTGCAGAAATCCCCGGCTCTGCTCCTTGAGAAATCGATAAGTTTCCATGGGACGCACGGCGTTTTTCCTGTTGATCGTGGCCAGGATGTTATATTCCACGCCATGTTTTCGCAGCACATCCAGCCCGGCCATGACCCGTGCGAACGAACCGCGCCCCTGTTTGTCCACACGATAGGCGTCATGCAGCTCGGCGGGGCCGTCAAGACTGACCCCCACCAGGACCTTGTTTTTCGCCAGGAACTCACCCCAAGCGTCGTCCAGCAGGACGCCGTTGGTCTGGATGACATTGGAGTAAGGGCGCCCCTTTGCATACCGTTGCTGGATGCGCAAGGCCTTTTCATAGAAGGAAATGCCGGCCAACAGAGGTTCACCCCCCTGCCAGACAAACTCCACCGGGTGTGCGCCGGGAGCGTCGAACATCCGCCGGACAAAGGCGTCGAGCACGGCCTCGGACATTACCGGCGCTCCACCGGTGGAAGCAGCCGGAAACAGGGACGCCTTTTCAAGGTAATAGCAGTACGCGCAACGCAAATTGCAGCGTGGCCCCACGGCCTTGGCGATGATGGAATAGGACATTAGTGGCGCAGGCTCGTCACGACCCAGTCATCATAGTCCTTCAACTCAAACCCCACGTCTTTCCCCACTTCCTGGGCTATGAGCGCGTTCAGCTTTTGGTTCATTCGCAGGACCAGGTCTTTGTTCCGGGACAAATCCATCGCCAGGTTGTGCATTTCATCCGGGTCGTTCTGAAGGTCGAACAACTCCAGTTCGTTGTATTTAAGCAACTCCTCCAGGGTCTTGGGCGTGTGGCGCCCTAGCGGGGAGAAGTAGCGGGCAAACTTGTATCTTCCGTCGTACACGATGCGGATGTTGCCCCGCTTGGAGAGATCGGGCCGAATGCTTTTCATCTTCTCCCAGTTCTCCCCTTTGTTGTGCGCCTCCACGGTTTCCTTGATGAAGTTCGCGTCAAGGGTCAGGATCATGTCAAAACAATGCAGGGCGCCGGGGCGGATCTGGGTGAGGCTCGCGCCCTCGGGATTCGCCAGGACCGGAGTCATGTCATGCCCGGGAAGGGAAGCGGTTATCTTGTCGACCTGCTTGGACGGGAGGCCGGTCAGGT
>CAZSUQ010000285.1:0-6793 GCA_964609935.1 uncultured Thermodesulfobacteriota bacterium
CATGCGGATGCCATTCTCCTCTCAGGGCAATCCTGGCCCGACGGTCGCTGCCTGCGCCGGAGCCTTCTGGAAAACCTGTGGAACCGTGGTTTCAACCCGGTGGAAAAGGCTCTCCTCTTCACGAGGCTCCATGACGACTTCCCGGAAAGGATCCCTTCCCTGGAAGACGTTTTCCAGGGTGATCTCAAGATCCCCGTAAATCCCCCTTCCCTGGAACCGCACCGGTTCATCCTGACCCTTCCCGAGCCTATGCTTCACAGCCTGGCCAGGGGAACCCTCTCCATGGGGCAGGCACAATTGATCAGGCCCTTTTCGGATGGAACCCGCCTTTTCCTGGTCCGGGTCATGGAAGCGTGCAGCCTGACCCTGCAGGAAAGCCGCCAGGTTGCCGAGTGGTTTCAGGACCGGCTGGGACAGGACATCCTCATGGAGAAGCCGGGGATGGGACCGGGTTCGGTTGAACGCCTCCTGACGGAAACCCTCTCTCCCCGGAAACGGGCGGAGAAGCTCCTGACCCTGTTTCGAAGGATGCGATACCCCATGTGGGAGTCCCTGAAGGAGCGGTTCCACGAGGCGAAGAAGGGACTCGGCCTGCCTGACAGGGACATCCGGATATCCCATGACCCCACGTTCGAGACCACGGAGATCAGGGTCCAGATCCTGGCGGGATCCTGCAATGACTTCCAGGCAAAAATCGATCTTCTCTCCCGGGCCTCGCAGGAGGGGAAGGTCAGGAAGATCTTCGACGTACTCGACCCAGGATCCATCCACTCTGGCCCGAATATTTACGATGTCTGAAGCCTTCTTTCTGAAACTTTAGGACCCCACATGGACTCTAATGATTAAATTAGGAATTGGGCTTGATGGTTGTATCATCCCTTTTCTACGGTCTCTAAGGACCTCCCTAATCCAATCCCCCCAGATTGCAGGGAGGTCTTTTTTTTTACCCGGGTTTTGTCAATCACCGTAAACAAGCGGGACAAACTCGCGGAGATAGCGGAAAAGGACCGTTGAAGGGAGCCCAGGATTCTTCACCAGGGTGGCAGGGTCGTAATAGCTGCTCACCGCACCCTGCGCCAAAAGGCCTTCCTTCCTGCAGCGGTCATACAGAGGGGTGCCCGGATACGGCTGGAAAAGTGTGACGTGCACCCGGTCCGGGCGGATCCTCCGGTTCAGGGCGATCGTCCGGCGGATCGTCTCCTCGGTTTCATGGGGAATCCCCAGCATGTTGAAGGCAAGCCGCTTGATGCCCGCCCGCTTCAACAGGTCAAAGGTTTCCAGGATCTCCTCGTCCGAGATGTTTCGGCCAAGGATCTCCCGGCGGAGCCGGGGGCTGCCCGTTTCCACGGCCACATGGATCCGGACGCACCCTGCCCTGCGAAGCATCCCGGCCTGCTCCTCTGTGATACATCCCACGCGGGTGTTGCACCAGAAAGGCTTTCCCACCGCTTCAGGATATTGATGGCAAAAGGCCTCCAGCCACTCCCCGTCCAGGGTGAACACGTCGTCATGAAACCCCACGATCTCTGTTGGATAACGGGCGGTGACGTTCTGGACCTCGGACACCAGGTCCTCAACGGCTCTTCTCCTCCAGTAGGTCTCGGGCGCGTAGAGCCTGGAGTACAGGGGCGTGCAGCAATAGGAGCAGCGGAACGGACACCCCCGGCTCCCGAGGAATTCGGCCCCAATGATCTTGCTGAAGGGACGTATCCACTCCCCGTATTCGAAGATCTCACGATCGGGGAAGGGAAGATCCTCCAGGGGTGTGATCCGCCCTGGCGGATTCCTGACCCATTGCTCCCCCTTTTGAATCCAGAAGCCGGGAACCCCTGTTTCCTGCCGGCCCTGTTCGAGCCCGTTCACGATGAGTTGAAGCCCCTGCTCCCCTTCGCCGCGGCAGATGCCCTGCACGCCATCCACGGCCGTCACCTCCTCGGGGGCCGCTGTGGCGTGCACGCCTCCGAAATAGAGCGGAACCCTTCTCCACTTCATGATCTCGCCCGCCAGGCTCCGTGCAAGAGGAAACTCTGCAGAGGTGGATGTCACGGCCACCAGGTCCGGCTGCCTGTCGTCCAGCAGGGACCTCACCCTTGCAGGGTCACAGGCAGAGGCGGCAAGAAGCGAGGTGGAGTGTCCGTGCCGCTTGAGCACGGCCGAGAGGGATCCGATCCCGTGGTGAAACCCCGGATAGACCTCCGGCCCTGGAGGCGGAAGCGGGTAGACGAAGAGAACGTTCAGGCCCATGATCCCAGGGTCCTTCACATGAAACGTGAACAGAAAGAGATCCTTAGAATACCCCGTCCTCATCCTGGAATCCATGAACAACCGGTGCAAGAATATGCATCTATGGAATTGACGTAGGTTTGAATCTCCCTTACATTGCATGGGATCAATGTCGGACAAGAACAACCTGGAGAACGGTGTATCATGAGCGACGAGAAAAAGACGGATGCCGGATCAGGCCTTCCGAACCTGGAATTCTACACGCACGAACATTGCCCTTACTGCCACACGGTCATCGGCCTGATGGAAGAAATAGGGATCAAGGACAGGGTCATCCTGCACGACGTGCTCCAGGACGAGGAAAAGATGGAGGCCCTGATCAAGATGACGGGCAAGAAACAGGTCCCCTGCCTGATCGTCGACGGGAAACCGATGCACGAGTCCCGGGACATAAAAAGCTTCCTCCTCGAAACCTTTACCGGCTAAGTGCATGTCAGCGTAAATACGCTAACGTATTGGATGGATATTGCGAGGAGCCGGAGGCGACGAAGCAATCCCTCAACGCCTAGGCCTCTGTACCTGGGGGTTGCTTCGCTCCGCTCGCAATCTTCGACTTCGCCCCGCTCGCAGCATCCAGGCTTGAGTCACCTTCGAATACGTTAGACAGCGTATTTATGAACCTGTGTATTAAGGGACAGGGACACCTTCGTGGAGCGGAATTCCTCACCCGAGCGTATCGAGCATGAGGCACTGGGCAGCGTGTCCGCAGAGGTGCACAGGGTGGAGGTGGACGGCAGGGCAGAGATTGTCCTCACACGAATCAGGCCGTCCGGGGAAGAGAACCCCCACGCAACACCTGTCCTGCTCGTGCACGGCAACTTCAGCAATCGAGGCTTCTGGATATCCAAAAAGGGTGTGGGACTGGCCCCCTTCCTTGCGGAGAGGGGCTATGATGCCTGGGTCGTGGAGCTCAGGGGGCACGGCCTTTCACCCAAGGGCGATGCGTTCGCCGCTGTCACGGCCGAGGACCACATCCAGGCGGACCTGCCTGCCGCGGTTCGATACATCTCCGAGAAGACCCACAAACAGCTGTACATGTGCGGGCACTCTGCCGGAGGGGTCTTCATCGCAGGCATGCTTTCAGCCGGCTGCGTGGGCCCGGAACAGATCCTGGGAGCGGCCCTGTTCGGCGCACAGGTCTCCCTTGGAGAAGGCTACCTGAAGATCCCCCCAATTGCCTGGCTCTCCTCCCTTGTTCTCCGCCTTCTCGGGCGCCTTCCTGCACAGCGGCTCGGCCTGGGCCCGGAACCGGAGCCTGCCGGTGAGATCCTGGAAATGATCCGGTGGAAAAGGTTGGGAGGACGCTGGGCCGACTCCACAGGGTTTTCCTACTGGGAAGGCCTTGGAAAGGTTTCCACACCTGTGCTCTCCGTTTCCGGTGAAAATGACACGAACGATCCTCCCGAGGGCTGCCGCCTTCTCCTGGAAGCCATTGGAAGCCGGGACAAGCGGTTCGTCCTCCTCTCCCGCAAGGATGGGTTCTCCACGGATTACGATCACATCGGCATGATCGTGAGCAAGGAGGCCGCAAAAGAGGTTTGGCCGCTTCTGGCAACATGGATGGATGAAAGGAGGTCACGGTGAACACTCAGGAAGGCTCAGGCCCGGAAGAACGGCTCCGGTTCCTTGAAACAAGCGGTCCCGAGGCCTTCAATGTGCCGGACAAGGCAAGGACCCTTGTGGTCATCCCTTTCGGGCCGGTGGAGTTTCACGGCGCTCACCTTCCCCTCAGCACGGACCTCGTCCTGGCCGAGAGCTTCTCACGGGCAGGGACGGAACAGTTTCTTGCCGAAAATACAGACTGGCATGCCCTTGTCTATCCCGTCATTCCGCTGGGAGCGGACTGTGTGCCGCATCCGGGCTCGGTGGCGGTTTCGTACCGGCTCGTGGCGAGCATGGCAATGAACGTGGGAACCCACTTCATCCGCCACGGATTCTCCAACATCGCCTTCGTGAGCGGGCACGGCGGGTTCAACCACGACAGGGCACTGGAGCGCGCGGCCAGGAAGCTCAACCGCAGGTACAGGAAGCGGGACGTGCGCGTGGTCGCCCCGCTGGGGCCCGCCATGTTCAAGCTCTGGGGGTCCGGGATCAGGGATGAGATCAGCCTGAGGATCGGCCGGGAGCTGGACCTGAAGGAAGAAGACTTCCTGTACGAGGTCCACGGAGGCTGCTGGGAGACCTCCATGGTGCTGGCCCACTATCCGGAGCGAGTGACCGGGGCCTATCGCAGCACACCGGATTACCTGCCTGCCAAAAAGACCTGGGTCCGGCTTCTTCTCGGCCTGCTCCAGAGGATCCTCCCCCGCCGATACAGCGATCGAATGGAAGAGATGAAGGATCTCATGCACCTGAGTATCAGCTGGTTCTGGGGGGACACAAAGGCAGGGTACCTTGGATTCCCTTCAAAGGCCGCACCCGATGTGGGCCAGGCCTCCACGGAACTGGCAGGCCGGGTCTTTGCCGACTTCTTCCATCGCATGTTCGTGGACAAGGCGGACCTTGAAGAAGCCGAGTCCGTTTTCTCCCTGTTCGACCTCCTCCGCTGGTACGGCCTGGGAGCCACCCTCGTCCTGTTGATCGTGCTTGCCCTGGTGATTCTCTAACGGATCGATGGTTCACTACGGGCGGGGTTCAATTCAAGCGGCAGTCCAGAAGCTTTTCCTCGAAAACCGATCCAATCAGCAGCCTGTCCCAGTAAACCGCACCAACACTGGAACCGGAAAGCTCCTCGCCGCGATTGAGGTAGACCTCATCGATCCGGTGCGCCCCATCGCCTTTGAGTTCGACACGCAAAACCTGGGACGGTGAAGGCTTGCCCGCGTCTTTGGAGTGGCCGACGAACTTGAGCAGCTGGGGATGGGATCCGATCCACAGGATGCCGTCCGGGCCGACCTCGATGTTGTCCAGGCCGGTGTCGAACCGGATTTCCTCCTTGAGGCTCAGGTCGCCTGTCTGCCGATCCCTGTCGTAAACATTCAGGACCCTCCCGGTCGTTTCGGCCACGTAGAGCTCACGGCCGTCTGGACTGACGCTGATGCCGTTGGCATAGCGGAAGCCCTCGGCCGCCCAGGTGAAATTGCCGCCGTCATAATAGACAACGCTGGCCAGGGGCAGCTTGAGGTAATCCTCCAGGAGCCGCATGACACCGCCTCTGTGGCGGTGATCGTTTGTGGCGTAAAAACTCATGCGGCCGACTGCGACAATGTCATTGGGCGAAAGGAGATCCGGATCGGAAACCGTCTCCCTGTGGGTCAGGCCATCGGCTTTGATCTCATAGATCTCGATCTTGTGGGTTGACCCGGAATGGTTGATGACGAAAAGGGCGTCCCGCCCCCCTGGATCAACAAACAGGCTGATGCCGTGGGGCTGGAAACCAGGGTCGGGCCCGGAGGTCAGCTTGACGGGAACCGGGCGGGGCACATTCAGTTCGTAGGCATAAATCCCCCCGCGGCTGCTTTGCCCGCTCATGACCCCCCGGCGGTCACAGACGGAAATGTAGGCCACGCCGGTCCCGGGATGAATGGTAATATATTCCGCCCCCACAACACCCCGTATCACTTCGCAGGTGCCGGCAAAATGGGGTTCAATGGATTTGAACTGTCCTGCGGACCACAAGAGATGAGTCCCCCAGCAGGCCACGGCGACCACCAGCGCAAGCAGAATGAGCCCTGTTTTCTTCATGTCTCCACTTCCGTCCTTCCACCGCTCTCGCAACGAAGTTTCATGCAATATGCGGGCTTGGTGATTCCTTAAGCAACTTGGAAACGTGTTTCGGGAAGGAACAGGATACGGCAGAGGGGGACTGTGTTCAAGAAGGACATCTCGGAGGGAAGGTGGTCATGAAAATCTCCGGGCGTCTGCACCGCAATGACAGCACCGGGAACTGCAGCTTTGACGGGCTGAAAGACCCCTCAGCTGCAGCGTACGGCTCGAAACCGTTTCAGGGCCATGACCACCCCGGCAGGGATCATGAGAAAGGCGAAGTAGTTCACCGCATTGGATGACCGATTGTATTCTTTTCCGAGCAAGGACGCCGGCGTGCCCCATTGCGGGGTATCGGGGCTACAGTCATTATCCATCCCATCCTCCTGGATCTCCGTCATCCCGGGATTCACGTCCGGGTCCGAGTCGTCGCAATCCAGTTCAATGTATGTGCAGTTGATGCTGGCAGGGTTCCCGTAGGTGATCTCCACCCGGGCTCGTTTGATGAGCCTGAGTTCTCCTGTGACCGAGTTGTACTGAAAGGGTCGGAAACGCACCCTTGCAAATTTCCATTTCCTCATCTGTGAGTAAGGGAGCAGTTCCACGAATGCAGAGGGGAAGAACCCGTCCTCTTCATACACTTCCAGGTTCATTCCATCCGACAGGGAGTCCTTCTTATCTCCCCAGTCAAGGATCTGCACTCCATCCGAGCTGGTGGCATCCGGCTTTTCGGCCGGGATGTTGTACCTTTCCGGGAGAACTTCCCACACACGGTTCACCACAACCAGGTCCAGGCTCTCCCAGG
>CAZSUQ010000286.1:0-6776 GCA_964609935.1 uncultured Thermodesulfobacteriota bacterium
AGGGTGATGGGGTCATAGTCCGTGCACACCACATGCGCACCGGCCATGGCCGCCGCAATCCCGGGAGCCGCCGTTCCGCATCCGAGCTCCAGGACGCTTGCGCCCTCCAGGCGTTGCTCGAGAACAAGGTCCTCGGCAAGGGCCAGGGCGGCCGGCCAGGTGATCATCCAGACCGGCGCATCCCCATGCCCGGAAACCGCATCCGGGTAGACCTCTCTCACCATGTCGTCCGGCCGTTCCACCTCTGCGATGCGCAGATCCATCTCCCCGATCCGGTGGCATCGCTCCCTCAGGCCGAACCGTTCACGGACGTGGTTCACGTCCAGGACTTGTCCGCGTGCCTGCTCCTGTTTCTCGGATGAGAAGATTTGTTTTTTCATGCTCGAGAAAGTATAGGAAAGAGGTCGACAGGGGGTCAATGATCAAGAGGGACAGCGACAGGACCAAAGAAAACAGGGGCATGGAACCATGCGGATCCTGATTGCATCCAGCTACAGCGACCGGAGCGAAGCCGCCATGTACAAAGGCCTGATAGAGGCCGGCGTCGATCTGGGCCTCATCTACAATCCCGACATCGGGGTCCCTGCAGCGCTGAACGAGTCAAAGCTCGAAGCATGGCCCATGAAGATCAGGCACAGGATGGACGCCCGGGCCGTTCGGGCCTTCCGTCGCCTGCTCGAAACAAACGAGTTTGATGTGGTCTATGCCCCCTGGAACCGAAGCCTTTCCGTCTGCATGCTCGCTTCGAGGGGCACCGGCTTGAAGGTGATCGGATACAGGGGGACCATGGGCCACCTGAGCTACTGGGACCCGGCTTCAAGGATCACCTACCTCAACCCCAGGTTGAGCGGGATCGTCTGTGTCTCGGATGCCGTTCGCCGCTACCTGCTGTCCATGGGGCTTCCGTCCCACCGCCTTGCCCACATCTACAAGGGCCACGATGTGTCCTGGTACGAACAGGGGCCCAGGGCCGACCTGGCCGCCTTCGGCATTCCAGGGGATGCGTTCGTGGTGGGGTTCGTGGGGAACATGAGACCCGTCAAGGGCGTGGATGTGCTTCTTCGCTCCGCACTTCTTCTCAAGGAGGAGAAAAGGGTCCATTTTCTCCTGGTGGGGGATGTCCATCATCGAAAGATCCTTCGGCTCGCAAAGGATCCGAGAATCCAACCCAGGGTTCATCTCACCGGCTTTCGGACGGATGCAACCGCAATTGCCGGCGCCTGCGACGTCTTTGTCATGCCGTCGGTAGAACGGGAGGGGTTGCCGCGTGCCGTCATCGAGGCCATGGCGCAGCGGGTCCCGCCCGTGGTGTCGGACGTGGGGGGGATGCCGGAGGTGGTGGTCAACGGCCATTGCGGCCTCGTGGTTCCTCCCAGGGATCCCGAGGCCCTGGCAGAGGCCGTCTCCACCCTTTACAAGGACCCCGAGAAGCGTCGGGCCTTCGGGGAGCAGGCCAGGAAGCGGGTGGAGAACCACTTCAACATCCGGGAAACGATCCGTCGAATGATGGAGCTGCTGGAGCGGGTGAACGCCGAACCGTCCCATCCCCTCTGATTTACAGGCTTAGGCTTTCTTCGCAGACCCTTCGGGACGGTACCGAGCGAACATCAAGGAAAAGCTGTTTAACCCCTGCCGGTGATCTCGGTGAGGTTGCGGATACGGCCGGACACATCGGGGTTCATCTGTTCGGCGAGGAGTCTCCACTGCCAGTTGGCTTCCCCGGATGCGGGATGGTTCATGCGCGACTCCCGGCCCAGGCCAATGATGTCCTGCATGGGCAGGATGACCGTTCTTGCCACGGACGTCATGGCCAGGCGAACCATCTCCCGGGCAATGGTTTCCGTTCCCGGCTCCCGGCCCAGGTATCGAGACAGCCTTTCCCTGTCTTCAGGGGATGTTTCATCCTCGAACCATCCCCTTGCGGTATTGTTGTCGTGGGTTCCGGTGTAGACCAGGCAGTTCTCGATGTGGTTGTGCGGAGCGTAGGGGTTGGTGGGCAGATCGTCTCCAAAGGCGAACAGGAGAACCTTCATTCCGGGCAGGTTGAACGTGTCCATCAGGTCCTTCACGTCCTGGGTGATGACGCCGAGGTCCTCGGCAATGATGGGCATGGAAGGGAAATGCCTCTGGATCGAGTGGAAGAAGTCGTCACCGGGGCCGGACACCCAGGTTCCGTTCAACGCCGTTTTTTCACCGGCAGGGACCTCCCAGTAGCCTGCGAATCCCCGGAAGTGGTCGATGCGGACCAGGTCGAACAGCTTGAGGTTGTGCTCCAGCCTTCGAACCCACCAGGCATAGCCGGTCTCCTTCAGCACATCCCAGCGGTAGACCGGATTGCCCCAGAGCTGACCGGTCCGGCTGAAGTAGTCCGGGGGCACCCCGGCCACGGTGAGAGGCCTTTTTTCCTCATTCAGGTTGAACAGGTCCGTGTGGGTCCAAACGTCCACACTGTCCTGGTTCACGTAAATGGGAAGGTCGCCGAAGATTCGAATGCCCCGCTGGTTGCACTCCCTCTTGAGCTCGGTCCACTGCTTGTGAAACAGGTACTGGAGGAACATCTCCAGGCCCGTTCGCTCACGAAAACGGTCCCGCGCAGCTGCGATGGCCTCGGGCTCCCTGTCCCTGAGTTCCCTGGGCCACTCGTTCCAGGGCCTTTCCTGATGATGGGCCTTGAGGGCCGTGAACAGGGCGAAGTCCTGCAACCAGTCTTTGTTCTCCTCGCAGTACCCATGGAAGTCCCCCTGGTCTTCCTGTTCCTTGAAGCGCTCGTAAGCCCGTTTGAAGAGTCTCTTCTTGTAAGGCGTCACGGCATCGTAATCCACACGGTTTGCGGAGAACGAGGGTACAGGTTCCAGGTCCTCCCTGGAAACGAGGCCGTCCTGTTCGAGCCGTTCCGGGCTGATCAGCAGCTGATTGCTTGCAAAGGCCGAGACGCTGCTGTAAGGGGAATTGGCGAATGCCGTGTCCGTGGGATTCAGGGGCAGAACCTGCCAGAGTCGTTGACCGCTCTGTTGGAGAAAGTCTGCAAACCGGTACGCCCAGGGGCCCGTATCTCCGATCCCGAATTCGGAAGGGAGCGAAGAGACGTGCAACAGGATACCGCTTTCCCTTTGCGCTTGCATTTACGTGCTTTCCGGTTTGAGAAAGAGGGCGGCCAGTGGCGGGAGTGAGAGCGAGAGGGAATACGGTCTGCCCTGGAAAGGGATCTCCTCCGCTTCCACCTTGCCCAGGTTGCCCATCCCACCCCCCCCGTAAGTGGCTGCATCGCTGTTGAGCCTTTCCGTCCATGCCCCTCCCTCAGGGACTCCCACCCGGTATGCATACCTGGGAACCGGCGTGAAGTTGCAGATGACCAGGATCGTTTCCGAAGCGGGCCCTCCCTTTCGCAGGAAGCTGACCACGCTGCTTTCCGCGTCCTGGAAATCCACCCACTCGAACCCTTCCATCTCGAAATCTTTTCTGTAGAGGGCCGGGTCCCCGGCGTAGAGGTGGTTCAGGTCCCTCACCCACCGCTGCATCCCCTGGTGCAGCGGGGACTCAAGCAGGTGCCAGTCCAGGCTCTTTTCGTGATACCACTCGTCCCACTGCCCGAATTCTCCGCCCATGAACAGGAGCTTCTTCCCTGGATGGCCGTACATGTAACCAAACAGGAGACGAAGGTTGGCGAACTTCTGCCAGTCGTCACCCGGCATTTTTCCCAAAAGGGATCCCTTCCCGTACACGACCTCGTCGTGGGAAAGGGGGAGAAGGAAATTTTCGCTGAAGGCATACCAGATGCTGAAGGTGAGCTGGTTGTTGTGATGTTTTCGGTGGATGGGTTCCTTGGAGAAGTACTCGAGCGTGTCGTGCATCCATCCCATGTTCCACTTGAGCCCAAAGCCGAGGCCGCCAATATAGGTGGGGCGGGTGACCATGGGCCAGGCCGTACTCTCCTCCGCAATGGTCTGGATGTCGGAGTGGAACCCGTAAAGGGTCTCGTTCATTCGCTTGATGAGTTGGATGGCCTCCAGGTTTTCCCTGCCGCCGTATTCGTTGGGAATCCACTCCCCCTCGTTCCTGCCGTAGTCGAGGTAAAGCATGGAAGCAACGGCGTCGATTCGCATTCCGTCTGCGTGATATTGATCGAGCCAGAACAGGGCGGAGCTGATGAGGAAGGAGCGAACCTCGTTGCGGCCGTAGTTGAAGATGGAGCTGTGCCAGTCCGGGTGGTATCCCTTTCGGGAATCGGCATGCTCAAACAGGTGGGTTCCGTCGAAGTATGCCAGCCCGTACTCGTCCGAGGGAAAGTGCGAGGGAACCCAGTCCAGGATCACGGCGATTCCGTTCTGATGCAGGACATCGATCAGGTACATGAAATCTTCCGGGGTTCCGTGCCGGCTGGTGGGGGCAAAGTAGCCGAGGGTCTGGTAGCCCCAGGAGCCGTAAAAGGGGTGCTCCATCAAAGGCATGAACTCCACATGGGTGAAACCCATGTCCTTGACGTATTCGGCGAGCTGTCCGGCCAGTTCCCTGTAGGTCAGGAAGCGCCCGTCCTCATCCTCGGACCGGCGCCAGGAGCCGAGGTGGACTTCGTAAACGGACATGGGGGCTTCCATCCCGTTTCGTTCCCTGCGGGACTGCATCCAGCCCGAGTCGTTCCAGTCGTACTGAATGTCCCAAACCCTTGATGCCGTGCGCGGGGGGACCTCCCAGTTGAGACAGAAGGGATCCCCCTTCTGGACCTGGTAGTCGTTTGCATTCGATACGATCTTGTATTTGTAGCAGCAACCCTGTTCCACACCCGGGATGAAGCCTTCCCAGATGCCGGAGTCATCGAGGCGGGTTCGGAGGGGGTGGGACTCCTCGTTCCACCCGTTGAAGTCCCCCACGACCGAAACCCTGGCCGCATTCGGGGTCCACACCGAGAAGTGGGTTCCCTGCACGCCGTCCACGGTCATGAGGTGAGAGCCCAGCTTTTCATAAAGCTTGAAATGGTTCCCCTGTTTGAACAGGTAGATGTCCTCCTCGGTGAGCAGGCTCTTGCCGTAGGTGACGGCGCTCTTTCCAGACATGGTTTCGTCCCTTGTTCTCTTTGCTTGCCTTGCCTTGGGGTTGGATTCGTTTCCTGCCCGGGGTGATTCTTTCATCATGAAGAAGGCAGGGGCTTGTCCCCTGCCTTCTTCTCAAAGCACCCAATTCTCCCCTTTTCGCCTGACAAAAGCCAATCAACGACTTTTGCCGGGGAGCAGCCTCCCGCCCCTTGTCCTGCTCGTAATCCCCCTGTGAATCACCAGCTTCTTCCCCAGCGCCTCCCCGTCCCTTTTCACCTCTCTGTCCTTGCCCGAGACGTGGCAGCGGATGCTCGTGGTGTGCGGGTAACGGTAACCGAAATACTCCGTCAGCATGGGATCCTCGGTCTTGACCAGGGCCTTCTTCCTCCCCTGTGTTCTTTTCCGTTCCTTGTCCGAGGTCTCGAGCTTGGATCGAAACCCTTCCAGAAGGCCCACGGCAAAGTCGGTCTTTCTGTACCGGTTCAATCTCTTGTCCCAGTTGTAGGTCTGCCACCGGACGTTGATGAAATTCCGGACAAAATCGTAGACATAAGCCGCGATCTGAATGTTCTGCAGGGTGCCGCTGATTTCCAGGACGCGCCCCATCTTTGCCTTCTGAATCACGTAAGACGGGATCCAGATCCCCCGGACAAAATAGAAATCCTGTAAAAGAAGGGCCAGCAGATAATCCTCCCGGAAGTGTCGGAGCGCCGGTTTGCCCAAGAAGATGCTCTGAAAGCGCCTCGGTTCCTTCCGTTCGAACAGGTCCAGGTTGAACCGCTCGAGGAGTTCGTGGGCCTTGGCCATGGCAGCCTCGGCCTCGTTTCGGTTGGGGCTTTCCGCCAGGGCCATGAGTTTTCGAATCCTGCGCATCACCCGGTCGTCCGCGTCTGCAGGACCCCGGGAACCTCTCTCGTCCAGGGGGCAAAATCGTCCCGATGCTTCCGGGTTTGCGCGCAGAAGAAGGCATGCCTTCCGGAACGTGGGGCCGTGTGACGTCTCGCCGTCTCCGTCCAGAACCTCTCCGGCGAGCTGGTGGGCCATCTCGTGCAGGAGCACTTCCCGCACCGCGTCCCAGGAGTGGTTGAGCACGAGGTCGCGGCTCAGGGTGATCCGGCGAACCTCTCCGCTCCATGTTCCCCAGCTTCCTGTCATGTCCCCAAGGTCGAACAGGGGAGGGCGCATCCGTTGCCTGTGCGTCGCGTCCAGAAGGCCGATGGCCTCCTCCCATTCGCAGGAGAGCCCGTGGAGGATGCGGCGTTCCAGCTCCTCCTGGATCTTGATCCGGTGTTCCGTCTTGCTTGAACGGGGTTTCACATTCAGGGCTCGACTCGTGGAATGGGGTGGGATGGAGAAAATCCGGAACGGTAAATTCTATAGAAAAATTTTGATTTGTAAATAGAAAAGTGATACCAAAAAGGGGCGATTTACATTTCCAGCCCTTTTACGGATCATCTGTTTGAAGGAGGCTGCGTATGGGACAGAACAGTGTGAGCCGCAAGAACCTGATTGCTCAGTGGGCCTTTGACACGCGTCCCATCCTGGGACGATTCCATCTCTGGCTGGAAGACGTACAGGAAGAATGGATCCGCGGGGAACCGGAATCCACACTGGAAGACAGCATCTCGTTCATGGATGCAAGGCTGCAAAGGCTGTTCATCATGACAGCGGCTGTGACCGCCCTGGGTACGCGGTTGTTCGGGCGGTACGCGGAGGGATCCGGCCAGGACAAGAAGGGCCTGAACC
>CAZSUQ010000287.1:0-6749 GCA_964609935.1 uncultured Thermodesulfobacteriota bacterium
ACTCAGGGAGATCTCTCCCATCCGTGCCTTTGTCTTTGCCGCCTTGAGGAATCGGTGACGGATGCGCCTGGTCAGATCGATGATGGCTTCCACATCCTCGTCCTGTTCGCCGGGCAGGCCCACCATGAAGTAGAGCCTCAGGGAAAACATCCCGTGCTCTGTGAGGCGGTCCGCCACATCCAGAATCGCTTCGTCGCTGAAGTCCTTGTTCAGGACATGGCGCAACCGCTCGCTTCCGGCCTCGGGCGCCAGGGTCAGGGTCTTCTGCCCGGTCTCCTTCATGGCATCGAGGAACCCGTCCGACAGAGTGTCCAGCCTCATGGACGGGGCGGAAAAGCTGCCGCCGGACTCGGACACCCAGCCACAGAGGGCATCCAGCCCCTGGTAGTCCCCCAGGGATGCGCTCACGAGTCCAAGGCGCAGCCCTTTTTCGACCCCTTTGGCCACCAGGGGCTTCAGGGTCTCCACGCTCCGGTGCCGAACCGGCCGGTAGATGAAACAGGTGGAGCAGAAGCCGCAACGCCGGCTGCATCCCCTGCCCACCTCCAGGAGGAAGATGTCGTGGAACTCGGTATCCGGTGTGAACACCGTTGAACTCGTTGGATGGGCGTCCAGGTCCTTGATCCAACGACGCCGGACCCTGGGAGGTGCACCGGCCACGGGCTTGAAGGAGGCAAGCGTTCCGTCTTTCCGGTAACGGGGACGATAGAAGGAAGGCACATAGATCCCCTCCAAACCCATTAGCGCCTGCAGAAGCTCTGCCCGCTCCTGAACGCCCTTCCCTTCCCGGATCTTGTCCACAACCTCGGAAAGCACCTCCTCGGCCTCTCCCAGCACAAAGAAGTCCATCACCTCGGCCATGGGCTCCGGGTTCAGGAAGGCGGCAGGCCCGCCGGCCATGAGCAAAGGGTGGCCGGACGTTCTCTTCTTTCCCTCGGCGGGAATCCCTGCCATGGCAAGAATGGCTGCAACGTTGGGATAGTCGTTCTCATAGGAAAGGGAGAAGGCAAGAATGGCAAAGGCATTCAGTTGCGTCTGCGACTCCAGGGAAAAGGGCCGTGTGCCGGTCCGGGCCATCTCCTCCCTCTCCCCGGGATCCGGGAAGAAAGCCCTCTCGCACACCACGTCCTCCTCACGGTTCAGGAGCCCGTAAACAGCCAGGAATCCCAGGTTGGCCATCCCCACGGAATACAGGTTGGGATAGATCAGGACGATGGGGATCCTGCCTCCCCAGTCCTTGCGTACCGTTCCCTGCTCCCTGGCGAGCCGTTTCCTGGCGATCTGGTAGAGCCGATTTGACATAACACGCCAACCTGTTTGTCAGGTCCTCCACGGAAACCTGACCGGCACCTCCACAACAGGGAGGTCACCGAAAAGATCCTTTCAGGACGTGCTCAATCCGCCACGGGTTGTCTCAAGAAGGTGGGAACGTCATAGTCCATGTCCTCCTTCTTTCGAGACCCGCCTCCGGCCTTGATGAAACGCAGGGGATCCGATTCCCTCCGGTTCTGTCTCACCATGGTGGGCACATCCAGGTCCTCACGCATCTCGGCTTCCTGGCGGACGATCTTCGGGTTCAGGTTCGCCACCTTCCGTTCCGGCTCCACGAGCTTTTCCGCACGCCCGATCCCGGTGGCGATGACCGTGATCCGGATCTCTTCCTCCAGGTTTTCATCGATGACCGCACCGAAGATGACGTTCGCATCCGGATGCGCACTCTCCTGGATCAGGGTGATGGCCTCGTTCACCTCGTGCAGGGTCAGGTCACTTCCGGCCGTCACGTTCACCAGCATGCCGCGGGCGCCGTCAATGGAGATGTCCTCGAGCAGGGGGCTCGAGATGGCACGCTGCGCTGCATCCACGCCCCGGTTCTCACCCTTGCCCACGCCCTCGCCCATCAGGGCCATGCCCATCTCGCTCATCACGGTTCTCACGTCAGCGAAGTCCACGTTCACGAGACCGGAAACCGTGATGGTGTCCGAGATTCCCTTCACGGCGTTGTGCAGAACCTCGTCCGCCTTCCTGAAGGCGGCATGCAGTGGCATGTTCTTTGGAACAACGCTGAGCAGCCGCTGGTTCGGGATCGTGATGAGGGTGTCCACGCTCCGCTTCAGGATGTTGATGCCTTCATCCGCCTGCCGCATCCTCACCCTGCCCTCAAAACCGAAGGGCTTTGTCACCACGCCCACGGTGAGGGCGCCGCACTCGCGGGCCACCTCCGCGATGATGGGGGCGCCGCCGGTTCCGGTCCCGCCGCCCATGCCCGCGGTTACAAAGACCATATCCGCCCCCTCCAGGACCTCGCGAAGGTGCTCCCGGTCCTCGATGGCCGACCTCCTCCCCACCTCGGGATCCCCTCCGGAGCCCAGGCCCCGCGTGATGTTGGGGCCGAGTTGGATCTTGAGAGCAGCCCGGCTCTTGTTCAGAGCCTGCATATCCGTATTGGAGGCGATGAAATCCACGCCCCTCAACCCACACTCGATCATGGTGTTCACCGCGTTTCCACCACCTCCGCCAACGCCGACGACACGGATCTTCGCCTCTTGTCCCGCACACTCTTCAAACTGGATCATCGTTCTTCCCTCCCTTTCTCCGTTTCCTTGGGCCGCGCACTCCCCCTCCTTTGGCTGCACCGCCTCGAAGAGACCGATCCCTCTGTTGTGCCTGTCTTCGATTGCTTTTTCTGGTTTCTTCTCTTTCTTTGCCAAGCTCTCTCCTTTTTGTGATCGGGTTGAACGGCTTTTCACCTTTTTTCTCTTTAGTGGTTTTCGCATATCGGCTCGCCTCCACGGGATGCCGCTAGACGAACAACCCTTCAAACCAGGCCCGCATCCTCCGAATGACCTTGCCGAAGGTGTTCTCTTCCCGCCTGGGAAAACGCTTCCCCTCCAGATCCCTCTTTCCATAGAGGAGGAGTCCCACGGCCGTTGCGTACTGGGGACTCTTGACCACATCGGCCAGGCCGCCGATCTTCAGCGGCACACCGATGCGGACCGGCCGTTGAAAGACCTCTTCCGCAAGGCCTTCAATCCCTGCGATCAAGGAGGAGCCTCCGGTGAGAACCAGACCGGAGGAGATCAAGTCCTCGTAACCACTCAATTGAATCTCCCGTTTGAGCAGGGAGAAGATCTCACTGATCCTCGGTTCGATGATCTCTGCCATCACACTCCTGGACAGGCTCCGCTCCCCTCTCCCCCCCACGCCGACCACCTCGATCGTCTCTTCCGGGTCGGTCAGGGACGAGCGGCAGCAACCCCATTTCTTTTTGATCTCCTCTGCTTCCGTGATGGGGGTCTGCAGACCGTAGGCAAGGTCCGTGGTCACCTGATTCCCTCCCAGGGCAAGAACCGCGGTGTGCTTGATGCTGCCGTTGGAAAAGATGGCAAGATCGCTTGTCCCTCCACCAATATCCACCAGTGCCACGCCCAGGTCCTTCTCGTCCTCGGTGAGCACGGCCTCGGAGGAGGCCAGCTGCTCGAGCACGATGTCATGCACATTCAGGCCGGCAGCGTTTGCACACCGGATGATGTTCTGCGCCGAGGTCACGGCACCGGTCACGATGTGCACCCTGGCTTCCAGGCGGACCCCCACGAGGCCGATGGGCTCCTTGATCCCGTCCTGGTCGTCGATGATGTACTCCTGGGGGATCACGTGCAGCACCTCCCGGTCCGGCGGGATATCCACAGCGGTTGCCGTCTCGATCACACGCTTCACGTCCGTTTCCTTCACCTCGCCGTCGCGGATCTTAACGATGCCCGTGCTGTTGAACCCCTTGATGTGGCCGCCTGCAATCCCCACGTAGACCGAGGGGATTTCCCGGCCCACCATCAATTCCGCCTCCTCCAGAGCCTTCTTGATGGACTGGATGGTGCTTTCCACGTCCACCACAACGCCCTTCCGGAGCCCACGCGACTCGTACTGTCCCACCCCCACAACATCGATCCCGAAGTCACGGGACTCTCCCACCAGAACGCAGATCTTGGTCGTGCCTACATCCAGGGCTGAAATAAGATGGCTCTCTCTCTTTCGCATGGCATCCTCAGGTCCGTTGGACCTCGATTTTCGGTTGATCAGCAGGTGACGTCCGAATCAAAAGAATCTTTGCCTCAAGCATCCTGTGTGTCCTCCGGATGACGCCTTTCCTTGTCGCTTTTCTCCATCCCTTCCCCGGCCCGTTTCCACGGCTTGAGCCTCGTGATACGACCGCGCATCCTGTCCGATTGTTTCACGGTCACGCGACGGGCAAACCGGAGATCCACGGAGGCAAGCTCATGGCCTTGTCCCAGGAGAAACGGAAGCACCTTTTCGAGCCGGACCCGTCTGTCATGAAAGCCTTCCCACCCGATCCGGATCGGTACGGGATAGGCTTCCAGGAAGAACCGGAGCCCTTCCGAGGGGTGCACGTGGATCTCGCTCAGCGGCCCCAGGGTCTCGCTCCGGTTCAGTTCCCCGAGCAGGTCGAGACAGGTCTGAATCACCCTCCCCTCTTGACGGAGGCCCTTGGACCACCTGTACCCCTCCAGACCGGTGACCACGGGAAGATCCAGGGGTTCCCCGGGGTGAACCTCGGAGAAGACAACCCCCTGTGCATCCATGTAGCAAAGCTCCCCTTTGAACTTCACCAGCAGGGCCGGACTTCGCTCCTGGATCCTGATCAGAAGGGTGTGCGGGAACTGCTTCACCACGGTGGCGCTCCGTACCGGCGGGTGTTTCTCCAGATCTTCGGAAACCTTTCCGGCGTTCAGGGAAACCAGGTTCATGCCCCGTCGTAACTCGCAGAGCTTCCAGATCGATTCGGGGTCGATCCTTTTGCACCCTTCAACCCGGACCTCCTTCAAGGTGAACTCCGGGGACTGCTCCAGGGCCATGGACATCTGTCCCGCGGTAAAGAGGCACAGAAGGGCTCCGGCAGTCCAGAGAGCAATGCGACGGACGGACGGGTTCCTCCTGTCCGGAGACCTCTTCATGCCCGAGGCATCATGCTTTTTCTTGTCCTTTTTTACGGCCTTCTTCGCCTGTCTCATTCGAACGGGCCTCCTTATCCCTTGTCCAGGGCTTCCAGCAGCATCTCCCCCACCTGGTAGACATTCCCCGCGCCCAGGGTGAGAACCATGTCACCCGGGTGGGACTGCTCCACAAGAAAGGAGACGATCTCCGGAAATCCCGGGATGTAGATGACATCTTTGTGACCCTGTTTCCGGATGCCCTCCACGAGCTTTCGCGCGTGAACGCCCACGAGCTCCTTTTCACCGGCTGCATAGATGTCCGTGACGATCAGGACATCCGCATTGAGGAACGAACCCAGGAAGTCGTCGAAACAGAGCTGGGTGCGGGAGTAACGATGGGGCTGAAAAACAGCCAGGATCCTCTTCTCCTGCCCCCTCCGCGCAGCATCCAGGGTGGAGCGGATCTCGGCCGGGTGGTGTGCGTAATCGTCCACCACCACCACGCCCCTGGATTCGCCCTTCTTCTCAAAACGGCGCTGGATCCCCTTGAACTGCTCCAGGCCTTCCTTGATTGCGGAGAAATCGAGATCGAGTTCCCTGGCCACCGCCACGGTTGCCAGCGCATTGCTCACGTTGTGAAGACCGGGTATTCCGAGTCGAATCTCGCCCAGATCTTCTTCGCCGTTGAGCACCCGAAAACGGCTCGTCCACCCCTCCCGCTTCACGTCTTCGGCCCGGAAGTCCGCCTGGCGGGACATGCCGTACGTGGTCACACGCTTTCGCGCGTGAGGCAACAGGCTTCTCACAACAGGATGATCCAGACAGAGCACGGCAACCCCGTAGAAAGGAACCTTGTCCATGAACTGCTGAAAGGCCTGCTTCAGGCTCTCCATATCCTGGTAGTGATCCATGTGCTCTGGATCGATGTTCGTGATCACGGCCACCGTGGGGGTGAGCAGGAGAAAAGAGCCGTCACTCTCATCGGCCTCGGCCACGAGGAAATCACCGCTTCCCAGCCGCGCATTGGTCCCCAGGCTGTTGAGCCGGCCTCCGATGACCATGGTGGGATCCTTGCCCCCGTACGCCAGCACCTCCGCGATGAGCGACGTGGTGGTTGTCTTTCCGTGGGAACCGGCCACGGCAATGCCGTATTTCATCCGCATCAGTTCCGCCAGCATCTCGGCGCGGGGAATGACCGGCACGGACATGTTCCTGGCGGCCACCACCTCCGGGTTGTCCGACCGAACGGCAGAGGACACCACCACCGCGTCCGCGCCCTTCACGTTCTCCGCCAGGTGCCCGATCCGGACCTCGCCCCCCAGGCTTCTCAACCTTTCAACGATGGACGATTCCTTCAGGTCCGATCCGCTCACCCGGTATCGCAGGTTCAGGAGAAGCTCCGCGATGCCGCTCATCCCGATACCGCCGATGCCTACGAAATGAATTTTCTGATTCTTCTTGTACATGTGCGCCTTTTTTCGTTTGCTCTATTTTCGGGGCCTGGAACGCAGGACCCCCTGCCGGGCAATGCTGATCAGGATCCCCACGGCCATCAGGTTCACGAGCAGGGCGCTGCCGCCGTAACTCAGAAACGGCAGGGCCATCCCCTTGGTGGGCAGCAGGCCCATCACGATCCCCACGTTCATGACCATCTGGCCGCCGATCAGGAAGGTGAGTCCTGCTGCGAGCAGCATGCCGAAACGGTCCGGGGCCCTCAGGGCGATCCGAACCCCCACCACGAAAAACACGAAAAAGAGGACCAGGAAACAGAGACACCCCAACAGGCCCAGTTCCTCTCCCAGG